>DATKQG010000061.1 GCA_035532835.1 Candidatus Dormiibacterota bacterium | reverse complement strand
TTGAGGGTATCGATCGCTCCCTGCACCTTAGACCCCCACCGGCGTTGCGGCCTTGCGAATGTTGACGACGCGCGCTCGCGCGCCCGCGGAGAGCGAGTTGGCCGCGCGTCCCGGCAAACCGCCGGTCAGCACGACGATCCCGGGACGCATGCCGGGACGCACCGCAACCACCATGTCGCGCAAGAGCATCCGCTCGCACTCCAAATCGATACGATCGCCGTTTTGCAGGCCGTACAGCGTGGCATCTTGCGCACCCAGCGATGCGTGCGGCAATGGCCGCAGCGACGCGATGCGTTCGTCGTGCGCGCTGGTTCCGCCGCCGGCGAAGACGGCGGAGCGTACCACGACGGTAAGCCCGTCGGAGGGTGCGGGCGCCGGCCGGCTCGGGGCTGCGGAAGCGTATCGCCGGTCGCCGAAACCGCCCTCGACCGGTGGTTTCGCGCACAGTGCGATCACGCGCGCGTCGAGCTCCTCGCTCGTCGGCAACGGCACCTCGTCGAAATGCTGCGCCAAGCCGATTAACATCTCGAAATCCGAGAGCGCGCTTTCGGGCGCCTGCAACGACTGGTTTACCGGAAGAACGTCGCCGGTGAGATTCGTGGTCGTGCCGCCCTTCTCGAAGGCACCCTTCGCCGGAAGGACGAGCGTCGCCATTTCGGCCGTCTGCGTCATAAAGAGATCGCTGACCACCAGGAACGGTACGCGCTCGAGCGCCGCGCGCGTTGCCGCAGCATCGCTCGCGTGCAACACCGGATTGACTCCGAAGAGCGAGAGCACGTCGAGGCGGCCCTCGCGCGCCGCCGCGAACATCGCCAGAGTATCCATGGCGCCTTCGCACGGGAGCATCCCCATCGTTTCGGCACCGCGAGCGTTGGCTTGTTCGGCCGTGATATACGTGCGCAGACCGGCCCAACCCGAAGCGGCCTTCGCAAGCTCCGCGCCGAGCTGCAGGTCGACGCCGTCCCAGACGAGCGCGATGTTTTTGGCACCGCTCGGCATCGCCTCGATCGCTTGCGCGACCGTCGCGACGTCGGTGCACGCGACGTTCGGCTTACCTTCTGTCGGCGCGATGCGGATCAAGGTCGCTCCGTTACGCGCAACCGCTTTGCGGATCCGCAGGTCCATCACCGGTGCGCGTTCGGCCGGAGATTCGCCGGCAATCACGATCGCATCCGCGCGTTCGAGTTCGGCATAGGTTCCGCCGGAGGGGCCGGGGCCGGCTTGGCGTTGCGTGCCCGCGCGCCAATCCAAATTCTCCACGCCGAGCGCGCGGAACAGGTACTGCAAGAAGAACGCTTCTTCGTTAGTGAGGCGTCCGCCGCCGATCGCGCCCACGCTCGCGGCGCCGTTGGCCGCGATCGAGGACTTGATGGCCTTCGCCCAGAGACTGAATGCATCGTCCCAGCCGATCTGGTGAAACTCGCCGTCCTTGCGATATAACGGCTGCGTGATGCGCTCCGCGGAGGCGTAGAAGCCGATGTTGTAGCGTCCCCGATCGCAGAGCCATCCGTCGGAGATCGCATCGTCGCTTTCAACCGACATCGTCCGCAACGGGATCCCGAAACGGACGTCGACCATCTGCTGGCAACCGACGGCGCACTGGGTACAACTGGTCTGCGTGCGTTGCAGATCCCAGGGGCGCGATTTGAAGCGATACGTTTTGGACGTCAACGCACCGACCGGACATATCTCGGTCACGTTGCCGGTGAAATTATGCCGGTAGGGCTCGCCCGTGGCGGTCGCGATAATGTCGCGTGCTCCGCGATCCTTCAGAACCAGTTGATTCTCTTGCGCGATGATATCGTCGAAGCGCACGCAGCGCTGACAGACTACGCAGCGTTCTTCGTCCAGCACGATCGTCGGCCCGAGATCGACGCCCTTGGGTTTGCTGGTCTTCGCATCCGCAACGTCCGAGCTTCCACGCCCGTACGCCATGGCGTAATCCTGGAGATCGCATTCGCCGCCCTTGTCGCAGATCGGGCAATCGAGCGGGTGATTCACGAGCAACAGCTCCAAAATCATCGAACGTCCGGTATCGACTTTGGCGTTCTGCGTGTGCACCACCATGCCGTCGCTCACCGGCGTATTGCAGCCGATCTGCAGTTTGGGCATGCCTTCGACTTCCACCAAACAGACGCGGCAGAGTCCGGCGGGCCCGAGCTTGGGGTGGTAACAATAGACGGGGATCTCTTGCTTGATCGTCTTGGCCGCTTCGACGATGAGGGTGCCTTTGGGCACCTCAACCGCGACGCCGTCGATCGTGAGACGTACGAGATCCGGCTGCGTTGGAGTAGAACTCATTGTGCGGAGGCCGCCATGGCAGTTGATCCATTCTGGTGGAGTGACCGCGCATCGATGCGCGCTTCGAACTGTTCGGGGAATCGATTGATGACCGATTTGAGGAACGGCTCGATGGAGTCGCCGAGCGCGCAGAGATTCAATCCCGTAATCGTACTGCTCACTCGCCGGATCATCTCGAGGTCGCTGCGCAACCCGCGCCCTTCGACAAAGCGATGCAGCACCGTTTCGAGCCAATGGCCGCCCTCGCGGCACGGGGTACACTGCCCGCAAGATTCGTGCGCGAAAAAGCGCACCAGGTTGAACGCGCACTTCACAAAGTCGGTCGTATCGTCGAACACGACGAACGCGCCCGATCCGAGCATCGAACCGGCCTTTGCCATGCTCTCGTAATCGTACGGCCAGTCGAGATGTTCTTCAAAGATGCACGCCGACGAGCCGCCGCCGGGCTGTACCGCCATCAACGTGCGCCCCTCGCGCAGGCCGCCGGCGATCTCGATCAACTCGCGCACCGTCGTTCCTAGTGCCACTTCATAGTTGCCCGGCTTGCGCACGTGGCCGGAGATCGAGATGATCTTGTAGCCCTTGCTGCGCTCGGTCCCAACCGCGGCGAACCACTCCGCACCTTTTTCGAGAATCGGCACGAGATACGCGAGCGTCTCGACGTTGTTCACGACGGTGGGCATGCCGTAGAGTCCGGCGATGGCGGGGAACGGCGGCTTGAGGCGCGGCTCGCCGCGTTTGCCCTCCAGCGAGTTCAGCAGGCCGGTCTCTTCGCCACAGATGTATGCGCCCGCACCGCGATGCACGGTCACTTCGAGATCGTATCCGGTCCCGAAGATATTCTTTCCCAGCAGGCCGGCGGCTCGCGCCTCATCGAGCGCCTTCGAGAAAATCTCGAAACCGCGCTTGAATTCGCCGCGAATGTAGATGAACGCGTGGTGCGAGGCGATGCCGTAAGCGCCCAGCAGAATGCCCTCCAGCACTAAGTGCGGAGCCTGCTCGAGCAACATGTGGTCCTTGAACGTTCCGGGTTCGGCTTCGTCGCAATTACAGACGAGATAACGCGGCTTGCTGTCGTTCGGCAGAAACGACCATTTCTTTCCGGTGGGGAAGCCCGCGCCGCCGCGGCCCCGCAGGCCGGAGCGATCCGCCAGCTCCAAGACTTGCGCCGGCTGCAACTCGCGTACCGCGCGTTCCCATTGCTTGTAACCGCCGCGATCGCGATACACCTTGAAATCGCGCAGATCGACCTCGCCGATACCGGCGGTCAACACTTTAGTGACCGGCATGCTGCTCCCCGTCCTCTAGGACGTCGTATACCGCGCGCGAATCGCGAACGAGCCGTTCGTTCGAACGTTCGCTAAACGCGATCTCTTTGTTGACGAATCGATCGAGCATGATCACGCCGCTCGCGTCGCCGAGCCCACCCGCGTTATTGGGACGGGCCACATCGGTCGCACCGGGTGATTTACGCCCGGTCGCCACCTGGTCGTCCTGCTTGATCGCCCAGGTCGACTCCGGTGGCCGCGTCTGCGCAATCGGCGCCACCGAGAACGCCCCGCCGCGCATCGCTTCGATCATCTCGTCGATCGCGGCCGGCGTCAGATCGTAGAAAAATTCGAGGTTAACCTGCATGCACGTGGGCCGATCGCATGCGGCCAAACACTCGACTTCCTCGTACGAGAAGAGCCCGTCGGCCGTCGTCTGCAGATGGCCGATGCCGAGCTTCTCGCGGAAGTAGGCCATGATCTCTTCGGCGCCGTTGATCGTGCACGAGAGTCCGCGACAGACCTGCAGCACGTATCGGCCGACCGGCTTGCGAAAAAACAACGAGTAGAACGACACCGTAGACTCGACAACCGCAGGCGTGAGCTCCAGCATTTCCGCCGTCGCGCGCATCGCCTCGCGGCTGGCGTAGCCTTCGTGTTGTTGAAAGAGATGCACGATCGGCAGCAAGGCCGAGCGCGGGTGTTCGTACTGCGCGATCAGGCGCTCGCACTCCGGGCGCAGACGTTCGTACAACGTTTCGAAACTCTGCATCAGCGGTCGACCTCACCGAAGACCGGATCGAGCGATCCGATCGAGACGACCAAATCGGCGATGAGGTTACCCGGCGCGATGCTCTTTAGCGCCTGCAGATTGTACATGCTGGGCGGGCGCGTCCGCACGCGATACGGGCGATTTCCGCCATCGCTCACGATGTAGAAGCCGAGTTCGCCGCGCGGCCCCTCGACCGCGTGATAGACGTCGCCCGGCGGCACGCGAAAGCCCTCGCTCACGATTTTGAAGTGATGGATCAGCGCCTCCATCGAAAGCGCGATCGTTTCCTTGGGTGGGGCGGCGATTTTGGGATCGTCGACCAAGACGGGCCCGGGTGTATCGAGTTTGGCTCGCACCTGTTTGATGATGCGGTGCGATTCTTCCATCTCATCCAAGCGGACGAGGAAACGCGCGTACGCGTCGCCTTCCGTACGGGTGGGAATATCGAATTCATACTCTTCGTAACTCGAATACGGAAACGCGCGCCGCACGTCGTACGCCACGCCACAGGCACGCAGCGTCGGCCCGGTGCAGTTCCACTGCAGCGCTTCGTCGAGCGAGAGTACGCCGACGTCGATCATGCGGTCCTGCAGAATGGGATTGGCCTGCAGCAGCCCGCGCAGATCGCGCATGCGCCCGGGAAACTTTTCGATCAGCGCATCGAGCTTGGCGAGGAATCCATCCGGCAGATCGCCGTTGAGGCCGCCGATCCGCACGTAGTTCGGATGCATGCGCGCTCCGCCGGCCGCCTCTTGCAGATCGAGAATGTTCTCGCGCAGGTCGAACGTGTAGAAGAACACCGAAAGCGCGCCGAGATCGATACCGCCGGTCCCAAGCCAGACGCAATGCGATGCGATACGCGTCAACTCGGCGAAGAGCACGCGGATCGCTTGAGCGCGCTTTGGAATCGCGTCGGTAACGCCGAGCAACTTCTCGACCGCGAGGGCGTAACAGAGCGCGTTCGATTCGGGCGCGAGGTAATCCATGCGCTCGATCACCGTCTGCGCTTGCGACCAAAACAGATTCTCGGCCGATTTCTCGATGCCGGTATGCAAATAACCGATCTCGGGCTCGGCCTTCACGACCGTCTCGCCTTCGATCTCCAACATCACTTGCAGCACGCCGTGCGTGGACGGATGCTGCGGGCCCATCGAGAGCACCATCGAGTTACCGTCTTGCGTGACGATCTCGGGGGTGAGGGGCGTTGCCGACAAACTACTCATGCGCCGCTCCATCCTGTGCGGCCGCTCGCTTGATCTGTTCCTGCAAGGCTTCGAGCGTGCGCCCCGACGGGGGCGTCCCGGCCTGAACGTTCGATTTCAACGCGAAGCTGGGGCGCGGCGAGCGATCGCGCTCGGGGCCGCGCAACGGATAGTCTTTGCGCAGCGGATGGCCCTCCCACTCCTGCGGCATTTGAATGCGTCGGAGGTCCGGGTGGCCGTCGAAGACGATGCCGAACAGGTCCCAAACCTCGCGCTCGGCCCAATCGGCGGATCTCCACAGATCGACGACGCTGGGCAGATGCGGGTCCGCTCCGTCCACACCGCACAGCACGCGCACGCGCGCCGGGGTTCCGACGGTTGCCACCGAGGCCGCCGCATTCGGAATCTTCAGCAGATGATAGACGACGTCGAAGCGCGGTGCTCGCTGCGGGTAATCGACCGCACCGAGATCGAGCAGCATCGTGAAGCCTTCGCCTTTGAGCGCTTCCAATCGCGCGCGCACGCCGCGCGCATCGACGCGTTCGATGACGGCATCGTCGATGGCGGGGCGCAAGCTCGGCGGGTCGATCGCCGCACCGGCGATCGGCGGCGATTGCGTACTGGGCATGAGAACCTCTTACTGAAGCAAAGCTAGGAGCGCGCCAGAATACCGCCGCGACCACCCTCGCGGATCTGCTGCTGGATCAAATTGATGGCATACAGCAGCCCATCGGGCGTCGGCGGACAGCCGGGGACGTAGACGTCGACCGGAATGATCGTATCGACGCCCTGCACGATCGCGTAGTTGTCGAATACGCCTCCCGAGCTTGCGCAGGCACCCATCGATATCACCCATTTGGGGTCGGCCATTTGGTCGAAGATGCGCTTGACGACGGGGGCCATCTTCTGAGCGACGCGGCCGGAAACGATCATCAGATCCGCTTGGCGCGGCGAGCTCCGAAAGACCTCCGAGCCCAAGCGCGCGATATCGTACTCGGGCGCGGTAGCGGTCATCATCTCGATCGCGCAGCACGCAAGGCCCATGGTGAGCGGCCAAACGCTCGAGCTCTGCGCCCATCGCGCGACGTCATCCACCCTCGCGAGCAAGAATTGGCCGGGGCTTATCTCCATTGAAAGCCCCCCTTCTTCCACACATAGGCGTAACCGATGCCCAGAACGATCACGAATACGACCATTTCAACCAGCCCAAAGACTCGGAGCGAATGCATGCGCACCGCCCACGGATAGAACGACGCAGCCTCGACATCGAAGATGACGAAGAGCATCGCGATCAGATAGAAGCGCACCGGGAAGCGCCCGGCCACGGCCGAGGTCGGTTCGACACCGCACTCGTACGCTTCGTCCTTTTGGGGGTTGGGTTTACTGCGGCCGACCAAACCGGGCAGAAAGGTAAAGAGCAGCGCCGCAGCAAGCGCGACGCAAAGATAGATCGCAACCGGACCGTACGGATTCATGGCTCCTGTTTTTTTTCACTCCGTCGTCCGTTTACCTGGGAAAATATCGGTTCGAGTGGGCCAATTTGCCCCGCTGCTGCAAAACACGCAGCGTGCCGGAGGCTTCGTCTCGATGGGAATGGTACTCTCACCCCATGCGCAATGCGATCGTCGGCGTCGCCCTTCTCCTCTTGCTGGGAGCCAACGGCGGCGGCTGCAACAACGCCGTCGTCGGTGTCCAAGATTATGGCACGGTCACCGGCCGCGTGCTGGATTCGACGACGAATCGCCCCATCGCCAACGCGATCATCTCGGTGGGCTCCATCTATACGGCCACGGCCGACACGCAAGGGGCGTTCACCTTAGTACGCATCCCCATCGGCAACCAAACCGTGACCGCACGCTCGCCCGGCTTCACGACCGATAGCGCCAACGTCGAAATCAGCAAGGATCAGACGACCCAGGTCGGCTATCTGCGGCTCACGCCCGTCGCCATGCCCTCCGACCAGTCGACGCTGCCGCCTCCGGCGACCCCAACCCCCCCGCCCAGCGTCGGGCCGGCGCCTACGGCGACGCCGACGATCGGGCCGGCACTCTCCAGCACCCCGGCGCCGAATGCCACAGCCACACCGACGATCGGCCCGGCCTTGCGCGGCACGCCTCCGCCAAGCGTCAGCCCGATCCTCACCCCGCAACCGTAGCTCCCTCGGCGGCCGGGCAGGTGCGAGCGCTCCCGCACGCAAGTCTGCTCGACCATGTTCGTAGCGATGAGCAACGGCGCTATCGCGCTTGCCGCGATCCTTCTGATCGCCGCGACGTTGAGCGACGTCTTTCAGTCGGTGATCGTGCCGCGCGCCGTGGGACGCCGCTTTCGTCTGAGCTCGTACTTTTGGAAAACGATGTGGTGGCTCTGGCCTCGCCTGGCATGGAAACTCTATCCCAACGATGAGGAGCACCGCGAAGATCTGCTCGCCATCTTCGCGCCCGCAACGCTGGTCCTGATGCTGGCCTTTTGGATTTTGCTCCTGATTTTCGCCTACGGCGGCTTGTTCTGGGCGATGCGTGAGCAGATGCGGCCTTCGCTGCACACGTACTGGGCGGCGGTGTACTACGCTGGCGTCTCATTCACGACCATCGGCTACGGCGACATCGTCGCGCGTTCCGGGCTCGCGCGCGCGGTCTCGCTCTGCGCCGGCGCATCCGGTTTGGGCGTGGTCTCCATCACGACGGCCTATCTCTTTGCGCTGTTCGGCACGTTTCAGGCACGGGAGCAATTCGTCGTTATGGTCGGAGCGCGCGCCGGCTCCCCACCGAGCGGCGTCGGCATGGTCACGATCGCCGGCTTCGCCAACAATCGCGACGATTTGGCAAGCACGTTGCGCGACGGGCAACGCTGGATCGCAAGCGTTATCGAGAGCCACCTCGCGTATCCGGCGCTGGCTTATTTTCGCTCGAGCCACGATTACGAATCTTGGATCGGCACCCTGGGAACGCTGTTGGATGCTTCGGTGCTGTTGACGACAACCGTCCGCGACGCAACCGGCGAAGCGCGAATCACCTACACGCTGGGACGACACGCCGCGCACGATCTCGCCAAATATTTCCTGCAAGATAACGCGGAGAACACTCCGGGCATCGATCGTAGCGAGTTCGACCGCGCTTGCGAACGATTGATCGACGCCGGCTTTACGCTTCACGACCGCGACCAAGCCTGGGAGCGCTTTTCGAAACTGCGTTCCACCTACGCGCACGATCTCAACGCGCTCGCACGCGCGTTCCAAATCCCGCCGTTACAGTGGGTCGGCGACCGCACCCTCATCGCGCCGGCGACCGTTCATCCAATACGGACGCCGGTGCCGTAAGCCGTCACTCGTTAGAGACCGTGGCGGGAGTGGTGCTTGGGGAACCGCTGTTGGATTTTACATCCTGTAAAATCCAACGCTGCTACGTTTTTTTGGCAAAGCGAAGCTTTGAAGCAAACATCCTGTTTGGGCCAAAAAAATCGCAGCTTCCCCAAGCACCACTCCCGCCACGGTCCCTAACGAGTGAGCCTCACCTAGAAGCCGTGTTGTGCGTCGTAGCGATGCAGGAAACGTTTCGCATCGTCGATCGGTAGCGCGAAGCCGATACTGGGTTCCTCGCCGATGCGGGCTTCAACGACGCCGACGATCTCGCCGGTATCGGCAAGAAACACGGGGCCGCCGCTCTCGCCCGGCACGACGGCAAGCGACATCTCGAGCGCATTCTTGCGCACGGCCGAGAGCGTGCCGGTCACGAGTGACGTCCGCAGGCCGCCGTCGATTTCGTCGGGGATCGGATAGCCCATCAGCGCGACCTCGCGACCGGTTTGCGTTGCCAATTCGCCCGACGAACCGAGTGCGACGACGGGAAGATTCGGCCGGGCGATACGCACGAGTGCGATATCGTTGACGGGATCGAGCGCGATCACTTTGCCCGGGACTTTATGGGTATTGCCGACCGTCACGAACATATGCCATGCGCCGCGTACCGCGTGTCGCACCGTGAGGATGTCGCTTCCCCACGCGCCGCTAGCCACCACCGAGCCCGATGCAAAAGAAACGTCGTACGCATCGCTCGCATGCTCGGGGGGCAGACGCATCGCCAACATCACGACCGACGGCTTTAGCTTTTGCACGATCGAAACGAGACGATCGTCGGGATAGCGCGGCGCGCAGGCGCAGAGGAGCGCCGCAGCGCATGCCAGGCCGCAAAGCATTCGCTTTCGGATCATTTAGGATACGCCTTCGGCTTGCAATCGTGTCGCGATCGCTTCTCGGAGGGCGTCGAGCCCCTGGCCGGTGGTCGCGCTGACCGCGATCGAGTCCGCTTCATGCGGAATGTTTGGAGCTGCGTCGCATTTATTGAAGACGATGATGCGGGGCGTGGCGTCGAGCTCCAAATCGTGCACGATGGCGTCGACGGCGACGCGTTGACGCGGCCAATCGGGGTTGCTGGCGTCCAAAACGTGAATCAAGAGTTGAGCCTCGCGCAATTCTTCGAGCGTCGCGCGAAAGGCGTTGATCAAATCCTTGGGGAGATCGGTGATGAAGCCCACCGTATCCGCCAGCCGCACGTAGCGATCGGGAGCCAGATAGACGCGGCGCACCGTCGGATCGAGCGTGGCAAAGGGTTGATCGGCAACCAGCGCATCCGATTTTGCAAGCGCGTTGAGCAACGAGGACTTGCCGACGTTGGTGTAGCCGACCAGCGCGACCAGCGGCTCGCGATGCGGCGCCGCGCGGCGCGTTCCCCGTTGGCGGCGCACGTCTTCCAGAGCGCCGCGCAACACGGTCACGCGATGTTGGATGCGCCGGCGATCGACTTCCAGCTTGCTCTCGCCGGGTCCGCGCGTGCCGATGCCGCCGCCGAGCCGCGAAAGGTCTGCACCGACGCCGATGAGGTTTGATTGCCGGTAGCGTAATTGCGCGAGCTCGACTTGGAGCTTTCCCTCGCGGCTGCGAGCGTGCGCGGCGAAGACGTCTAAAATCAACATCGTGCGATCGACGATCGGCACGGAGATGATCGCTTCGAGGTTCTTACGCTGACGCGGGCGCAAATCGTTGAGTACCAAAATCAAACCGGCGTCGCATTCTTTCGCCAGCGCCGCGATTTCGTGCGCTTTTCCACTGCCGACCAAGGTCGCGGGATCGTACGCGGCGCGTTTCTGCACGATGCGGGCGATCGGTTGGGCCCCGGCCGCGATTGCAAGGGCTTCGAATTCGAGCAGTTCGGGGTCGATCGGTCGTGCCGGGTCGTCGAGATCGACGGCGACGACGAGCGCGCGGGCCGAGTTTACCTCGCCAGCGGTGTCAAACGTTCGATGAGCCAGTGGAGTCCCTTTATATAACGTGGTCCCGGCCGATAAAGCCAATCGGCATCGGGGAGTTGATAGACGTGCCCCTCGCGAACCGCGCGCAGATCGCGCCACGGCTCACGGTTTAGCACGCTTGCAAGTTTGGTATCCGAGCCGTACACGATCGCATCCGGCTGATCCCGCAACAGCGCTTCCTCATTATATTCGGCATAGGGGAGGCGTACATCTGCCGCAGCGTTGCGTCCGCCGGCAATCGCAATCATTTCGGCGATGTAGGAGCCGTCGCCGGCCGTCCAAATCGGCCCCGTACCGAGCGCCACGAAGACGCTGGGATGGCGTTTGAACGCACGCGTCCGCGCATGCAAGGCAGCGGTAGTTCGGCGCAATCGTTCGATTTCGGCGTTTGCCCGCGCCGAATGTCCGCTCAGACGACCCAAGGTGCGAATGGCGCTAAAAACATCGGCGTAGGAGTCGTTCGGAACGATCCGGACGTCGAAGCCGGCGCGAACCAGAGGCTCGAGCAAGCGCTGCTGCGAGGGAATGCCGACGATCGCGTCAGGATGGAGAGCGACGATCCGCTCGACGTCGATGCTCGAGACGTCGGCGACCCTGGGCAGAGCCCGCGCGGCCGGCGGGAAATCGGAGAATCGCGAGACGGCTACCACCTGGCTCCCCGCACCGACCGCGAAGAGATCCTCGGTGAAGGCGGGGAGCAGCGAGACGATGCGCGGCGCGTGGGCGGGGCGCGACGGCCGAGCAACCGGCGCGCAAGCCGCGAAGATCGCGAGGAACGCTAGGGCAAAAACGTGGCGGGACGTGATGCGAAACATGTTGGCTGCGCTTTCCTGCTGTTCCGGCTCGGTTCCGCCCGTCTTCGGGAGGTTCGGCGGCATGTCTCTGCTAATAGAGCGCGCCTAAACGTTTGCGCGGGAAGCCGGTTGAAATCCGGCACGGTCGCGCCACTGTACGCGGGGAGCCGCCCACCGTCACTATCTCGTACGAGATGGGAAGACGCGGGCACGACGGCTACGATCCGCAAGTCAGGATACCGGGCAGACGTCACAACGTATCGTCGTTCCTCGCATGAAGGAAGGGATCGCCATGTTCCGCGTTTTCATGCTGCGCGCGCTCTGCGCCGTAGCACTCTTGCTCGTTCTTCGCGCTCCAGCGGGGGCTGCGACAACGCCGGCTCCCACCCCGTCCCCGATTCCTCAGATCGCGCACGTGCAGACCGCCGATCGCTCCGAGACCACGTTGCGCAACAGCGTGCGCACCGTGTACGTCGTCACCGCAGAGCAAATCGCACGCAACGGTTATCGCACCGTGGGCGAGGCCATCGCGGCGGTTCCGGGCGTCGAGCTCGCATCCTACGGTGCGATCGGAGCCTCGGTTTCGTATGGCATTCGCGGCAGCAACTCGGCGCAAGTTTTGGTCCTCATCGACGGGCTTCCGGCACCGGGATCGCTCGGCAACGGCGTCAATCTCGGGGTTCTACCGACCGCCGGCGTTCGGCGCATAGAAGTCGTCGAAGGCGGCGGTTCGACGCTGTACGGGACCGGCGCGATCGGCGGCATCATCAATATCATCACGGCCGGACGTACGCCGGCGAAAGCCGATCTGCGCGTCGGTAGCTTCGGCGATCGCGAAATTACCGCGAATGCCGACGGCTTCACGTTCCAGCGCATCGTTTCAAAGAACGGCTATGCGTTACCCTCCGACGGCACGACGCCGACGACGCGCGCGAACGCCGATTACGAAGCGACCTCCGTACACGCCGCGTTCGATCGAAAACTCGGCGGCATCGAGGCTTCGCTCCGAGCCGGGTTGACGTCCGACCACATCGGTGCGCCGGGGCCGACCGGATTCTTCTCCTCCTCTAGCCGTGAGGACGACGTGAATGCAAACGCCGATCTCACCCTCACGCAGCGCAGAGCGCAATCCATCGCGACGCTCCAACTCGGCGGTACGCGCCAACAGATAGCTTTCGGGTGCGATTCGGTCAACGACGCAAACTGCTATCAGCCGGCGACCGCGGTAAGCACGGAGTCGCGTACCGACTTCGGCTTGCGCAACGTCGTGAGCGGAGCTTCGGAACGGCTCATCTACGGCATCGATCTCTCGCGCGGCGTCGTGCGCAGCGACAGCGGTGGAACCGCAACGCCGGGCGTCACCTTCGCCGCAATCGCACAGTCCGCGGCGTACGCGCAGGAAAACGTCCAGCTCGGTGGCGACTCCTCGGCGTACGTCGGCATTCGCGGCGAGCGTGACGGCGCGCTCGGCGGCGAATTTTCCCCGTCGATCGGCGCGCGCGTTTCGCTCGGTGCGGGATTGTCGCTCAAGGCCAACTATGCCAATGCGTTTCGCGCACCGAACGCCGTCGAACTCTACTTTCCCGGCTACGGTAACCCAGCGCTGCATCCGGAGCGCGCGCGAGTCGGCGATCTCACGCTAGTCGACGACCACCTCATGGGCGGCGTTTCGTTCGGGTGGTTCACGAATCGCACCAACGATTTAATCGTTCCGGTTGAAGTCGATCCGGTGAACTTCATCTATCAGCCTGAGAATATCGATCGCGCGCTGCTCCAAGGATTCACGCTGGACGTGCGCACGCGTCCATACCATGGCGTGGTCACGGGACTCAACGTGACCGATCTCTATAGAGCGCAGGATCTCGTCGCGCAATCGCGCCTCCCTCACGACCCGGTGATCAGCCTCAACTTGCACCTCGATATCAGCGGCGGGAGATCCACACTCTTGCACGACGCCGGGATAGCCCTCCGTTCGGTCGGCGCGAACGCGGCGGTCGATCCAACCCAACCGCTCTTCGACCAAGCGGCGGCATTTACGAGTGTGGACGCGTTCGCGCGTTTTCGTGCCGGTCGCCATGCGCTGCTGTCGCTTCGCGGATACAACCTTGGGAACGAGCGCTACGCGCAGGTGTCCGGTTATCCCATGCCCGGGCGCTCGTTCGCGCTCGAGTTAACGACCAGATAGGAACGCGAGCCGCATGCTCCTCCGACTTGCCGGCCTAGCGGCGCTTGCGCTGCTTGCAGCCTGCGGCGGTCTGCTCGTCGGAGGCAGCCCGCTCGCTACGACCGACGTGATGCAAGCGCTCTTGCATCCGGCGCATGCGAGCGCGGTAACGACGATCGTGTGGCAACTCCGGATGCCGCGCATCTGCATCGCGATCGTAGTAGGATCCTCGCTCGCGGTGGCCGGGGCGCTCTTGCAGGGGATGCTGCGCAATCCCCTTGCCGACCCCTATCTCACCGGCGTGAGTGCGGGCGCGGCGGCTGCCATTTCCATCGCCATTCTCGCCGGCGTGGCGCCGCCGCTGACGCCCGGGATCGGATTCGTCGCTGGCCTCGGCACCGCGATCCTCGTCGCAGCCCTTGCGCGACGCGGCGGCGGCGTCGATCCCAATCGGCTCATCCTCGCCGGCATCTCGCTCTCGGCCCTTTTTTCGGCCGTCGTCGCCCTGGTCCTCACGCGCGCCCAATCGATCGACTACGAGCAACAGATCATCGCGTGGTTGGCGGGATCGCTGGCGGGCCGCGGCTGGCACTCGCTCGCGGTCGCTCTCCCGTATGCGACGCTCGGCATGGCGCTCGCGCTTTTTGCCATCCCCGCGCTGAACGCGTTGCGCGTCGGCGACGTCCGCGCACGCGCCGTCGGGCTCGACGTCGGCCGTTCGCAGTGGCTCATCCTGATCGCATCGTCACTCCTAGCGGCAAGCAGCGTCGCACTCGCGGGGATCGTCGGCTTCATCGGCCTGATCGTTCCGCATTTGGCACGTCGCGTCGTGGGCTCCGATGCGCGCGTCTTGCTTCCGGCGTGCGCGTTCTGCGGCGCCGCGCTCTGCCTGGTCGCGGATGCGATCGGCCGCACCATCGTCGCACCGTCCGAACTCCCGATCGGCGTGCTCCTGGCATTCATCGGCGTTCCCACCTTTCTCTATCTGTATCTGCGCTCGGAGGCACGCACGTGATCGAACTTCGCGATCTCGGCGTCTCAATCGACGGACGGATGCTGCTGCGCGACGTGAACGCGAGCGTCGAGCCCGGAGAGTTCGTCGCCGTTCTCGGCCCGAACGGAGTCGGAAAGACCACGCTGCTACGAGCGATCGCCGGCGTTCGTCCGCACGCAACCGGAAGCATCGTCGTTGGCGGCGAGGCCGTCGATCGTTTGCGGCCCGCTCAGCGCGCGCGACGCATGGCGTTCGTAACCAGCGACGACGCGCTCACCGACGCGCTCAAAGTCGCCGACGTCGTCGGCATCGCACGCTTCGCTCACCACCGTTGGTGGGAGTGGTCGAGCACTCCGGACGACGAGGCCGCGATCGAACGTGCGTTACGAGCGGTTCGCATGGAAGCGTATCGCGAGCGATTGTTTTCGACGCTTTCAAGCGGGGAACGCCAACGGGTGTGGATCGCGATGGGATTAGCGCAGGAGACGCCGGTGTTGATCCTCGACGAACCGACCAGCCATCTCGACGTACGGGTAGCGCACAAGATTCTCGCATTGTTGCGCGAGGTCGCGCGGCGCGGCCACACCGTTTTGTGCGTGCTGCACGATCTCAACGAGGCCGCAGCCTATGCCGATCGCCTGATGCTGCTGGGCTGCGATCGTCTCCTCGCCTTCGATCGCCCAAACGCGGTCCTCGCCGGGGACGCGATCGAGGAAGCATACGGAATCGAGATGGAACGCGTCCGGCTCCCGGACGGCCGGCTCCGGGTTTTCGCTCGCGACGCCGTACTCTAACTCTAACGCCTTGGATGTCGTAACATGCTGCGCACGTCGGTCTCGAGAACCCAGCCGCCACGGCCGCGATAGCGCCCGCTGACGATGACGATGCCGATCGCGTCGTCCGCGCGATCGCTGTATTTCGATTCGACGAATCCGGCAACGCAAGTGACGATGCGCGCGCGCGTCCCCGGCTCGACGAGCAACGCGTGCGGAAGCAGCGCTCGGGCTTGGTCGAACGACCCCTGCGCGTACGAACGCATGCGAAAACGCGAATCCCATACGAATACGTCGGGATCGTCGCTGGTACCGTACAAGACGACGCGCGCGCCGATGGGGAGCGTGCACTGTGCCCTGAGCGCACCCTGCGTCATCGCGACGCACGCCAGCACGATAGCAAACGCATACAACGCCTTACGCATCGCTCACCTGCGGATCCCGCACGCGAATCGCCAGGATGGCGAGATCGTCTCGCATCGTGTTTCCGCCCAGCGCTTTGACCCGAGCGATCAATTCGTCCGCCAGCGGTTGCGGGTGCACGCTGCTCTGCTCGATCAGCCGCATCGCGCCCTCTTCGTGCAATTGCTCGCCCGAGCGGTCCCGAGCCTCGGTCAGGCCATCGGTCGCCAGCACCAGCATGTCGCCGTCTTCCAGGAAGAGCGTCTTGGTCTCGAACGGCTCCTCCATGACGCCCAGCACCGGCCCGGTCACCGCGAGTTGTTGCACTCCGGTAGAACGTCGAACGAATGCCGAATCGTGCCCCGCGCTGGCATATCGCAGCTGGAGCGTCTGCGTATCGAGCACGCCCACGAACATCGAAACGAACAGGTACGGATTCTCGACGGTCTGGGCGAACGCGGTATTAAATTCCGCAAGCATCGCGCCGGGATCGCGGCGCCGCAGCGCGATGCCGCGGATCGTAAACTTGATGAACGCGGTGATGACCGCCGCGTCGACGCCCTTACCGCTAACGTCGGCGATCAAGACGAGCGCGAGATTTCCCGACAGACGATACACGTCGAAGACGTCGCCGCCGACCGCTAGGTGGCTGCTCGCCGCGAGATACGCGCTCCCAACCTCGCAATTGGGCAACGGGACGTGCTGGCTGCGAAACGCCCGTTGCAGAATCTCGGTGGTCGTGCGCTCTTCTTCCAACTCTTTGCTCACACGCGAGCCGTAAGCGTTGAAGAGGATGGTCATGAGGCCGAACACCAGCAACCAAAACGCGCGGACGTACAGCGTTTGATTGATTTGCGTCTGCGTGCTCAGGGCCAGCGCCGCATTGGTATTCGCGAGGACCAAGCGGATGGCGTCGGCGGTTCGGTTTTCGTAATCGGAGAACGCCTTGTTCTGCTTATCGATCTCTTCCATCGAACGATCGGGCCGCGCGAGCATCGGCCGCGCAACCTGGGTACGCCATTGTTGTTGCAGCGTGGCATACTGCTCGAGCATCGTCAGGGCGCCGTTGAGCTGCTCGGCCTCCAAAGCCAAGCGAACGGTCTGTTCCTTGCGATCGAACGACGCCACCGCGCCGGCATACTGTTGCAGATAGAAGAGATCGCGGTTGAGGATATAGCCGCGGACGGAATTCTCTTCGTCGATTTGCAAACGCAGCAGCTCTTCAAGTGCCACCTGCGCCTGCTCGATGCGCGACTGCCGATCGAAGGTTTGCGCGATGCTGGCCCGCGTCTGGAACGCTCCCTGCACGGCGACCGCAAGGACGATAACGAGAAAGACCGTAAACACAAGTGTTCCGGTAACGCGGGAAAACGGCGATTGCCTCGCCTTCACGAACCCAACAGAGGTCGCACCGCCAACCCTTCCGAACGAGAAACCGTCATGCCAACGCAGATCGATCCGAGTATTTTCAAGTCCTACGACGTCCGCGGAATTTATCCGTCCGAGATCGACGACGAGGTCGCATATCGGATCGGACGATGCTTTGTTTCGCTACTCGGTGCCAAGAAAGTCGTAGTGGGACGCGACATGCGTCCTAGCGGCGAGAATCTCTTCGAGGCATTCGCTCGGGGTGCGACCGAGGCCGGTGCGGACGTCCTGGACATCGGCAAGGTATCCACCGACGCGCTCTACTTCGCAGTCGGAAAATATGGCTTCGACGGCGGCGTTATGATCACGGCCTCGCATAACCCCGCACAGTACAACGGGATGAAGTTCACGCGCGCGCGCGCGGAGGCGATTTCGCTCGACACCGGGCTATCGACCATCCGCGATAACATCCTGGCCGGACGCCTCCCCGAGCCGGCCGCTAGTCCCGGCCATATCGAACGGCGGAACGTTCTGGACGCGTTTGCCGAGCATTGCCTCTCGTTCGTCGATCGCTCGGCGATCAAGCCGTTCAAAATTGCGGTCGATGCCGGAAACGGTATGGCCGGCGAGACCGTGCCGTACGTTTTCAAACATCTGCCGTGCGAAATCGTGCCGCTCTACTTCGAACTCGACGGCAGCTTTCCGAATCATCCCGCGAGCCCGATCGAACCCGAGAATATGGCCGATCTCCAGGCCGCGGTGAAGAAACACGGCTGCGACGTCGGCGTGGCCTTCGACGGCGACGCGGATCGTATGTTCATCGTCGACGAACGCGGCGCTCTGATCGATGGCAGCACCGTCACGGCCCTAGTCGCCCTGAACACGCTCAAAAAATATCCCGGGTCGCGCATTCTCTACAACTTGATCTGTAGCCGCAGCGTCCCCGAGCAAATCGAGCGCGCCGGCGGCGTACCGATTCGTTCGCAAGTGGGCCACTCGATCATCAAAAAAATCATGCGCGAGCGCGACGTGATGTTTGGCGGAGAGCACTCCGGCCACTTCTACTTCAAGGACAACTGGTATGCCGACTCGGGGATGATCGCATTCCTACAATGCCTCGAGGTCTTCGGCGAGGCCGACGCTCCGGTCAGCGACGTGATCCGTCCGATCGATACGCGCTTTCGCTCCGGGGAAATCAACAGCACCGTTCACGACATCCCCGCGAAGCTCGCGCAGTTGCAAGCCCACTATGCGGACGCGCAGATCGATCATCTCGACGGCGTTACGATCGGTTACCCCGATTGGTGGATGAACGTGCGTCCGTCGAATACCGAGCCGCTCCTTCGGCTCAACGTCGAAGGGGATTCGCTCGCATTGATGGAGCGCCACCGGGACGAAGCGCTAGCGCTGATTCGGCAATAGCAGCAACCCAAGGACGAATTTCCTTCGAATGAGTCGAGTCGATACCGATGCTATGCGGCAGTACGAGCAAACGCGCGACGATTTGGTCGCGCAATTGCTCGTACTCGAACCGCTGCTCGTCGAGCGCGATCTTAGCGAGGTTCGGTCCGCCCGCAAGAGACTGCAGGGCGACACGTTCGTCCTGGCGGTCGTGGGAGAATTTTCCAGCGGAAAGTCCTTTCTGCTCAACGCCCTGCTGGGGAAGTTTCGTTACGAGCAGACGAGCGCGGGCACGCAACTCGCCGGTTTGCTCGCCACCGACATCAACCCGTCGACGGCGACGATCACCGAGCTTAATTACGGCAAAGAGACGCTGGCCACCGCGGTGTACGAAGACGGGCGTACCGAGCGGATCCCCCTCGATCGGCTCAATCGTTTTATCGCAGTCGGGAACGGGGACGTGGGAACGATCCACGATGCGACCAAAGGTGAAGCCGATGCGCCCTCGCGCGTCGTCGTCGCGACGGATTCTCCGTTTTTAGAACGCGGCTTCGTGCTTGCCGATACGCCCGGCCTCGCCTCGATTAACCCGGCGCACCGCCGGGCCACGCTGCAGTTTCTGCCGACCGCCGATGCGGTGCTCTACCTGATCGATTCGCAACAGCCGTTCACCGAGGGGGATGCCGCGTTCTTAGGCATTGTCCGGCAGCACATCGACTCGATTTTCATCGTGCAGACCAAGATCGATCTTTGGCAGCAGCCGCAAGCCGACGGCCGTCCCGGATGGGAGCACGCCTACGAGCGCATTGCCAATATGGCGGCGATTCACGCGCCCGGGACGTACGTCTACGCGCTTTCGGCTCGAGAATACGTGGACGGCGTACTGACCGGCGATCCCGGGGCCGTCGAAGCCAGCCGCTTTCCAAAGTTTTTAGCGGCGCTGGACGCCTCGCTCATCAGGCGAACCGGGCGCGCGCGGTTACGTCGAGTCGCATCGCAGGTAGATGGAGCCGTGGCCGATACGCTCGACGACATCGGGCGCGACCTCGACATGCTGGCATTGGATGCGACGTCGCTGAGCGAACAGCGCGCGATGCTCGTCCCGGCATTGCGAAACGTTGACGAACGCGCGAGAACGGAGCACGAACGTATACTGCGCGGCGGGATGCAAGAACGCAAACGGATCGACGAACGCGGCCTCGACCTCGCGCAAGAGTTGGAACGAGCGCTCTCGCAGGGATTCGATTCCGCCGACATCGCGCGGTTACGCGATCGCGCTCGGCTCCATATTATCGTCGATCGCGTCCTGGCCGCGGTCGTCGCGGATTTCGCCCGCGATGCGGCGCAGGCCGTGTGCGACGATATCGAGTCGTCCCTGGAACGCATCGAAACGATCGCATCGGTGCGCTGGAGCGCAAACGATGCGGCCGCGCGCGCGTTCGGTGCCGAACCGAGCACGAGTCTTTGGAGCGGGAACGTCCGCGCCGCCGTCGCCGCAACGATCGTCCTGGAGGCGATCGGCGGGCCGGCCATCGCGCTCGTGCACGACATCGCGAGCCGGTTCGCGACCCGTCAACCGGGCAGTTACATGAAGCGCGAACTCCTCGCCGATCTTCGCTCCGAGATTTTCCCGCGGTTGCGAACGCAGACGCAGGCGTTTGCGGACCGCATCGGCTCACGGATGCAACGAGTGTACGACGATCTCGCGCAGGCGCTTGCCCGCGCGGTCGTCGACAAACGCGATATCGAACTGGGATCGATAGATCGCGCGCTGCAAGCCGGCCGGGAAGGGACGCAAGAAGGCGTACGCGCCGCATTGCTCGCACGCCGAACCGAGCTCGCCGAAGGCCGCGCGCGCGTCGCTGCGACGGTCGAACACTTTATCGAACGCGACGAGGAAATCGCGCCGGCCGATGCGGGCTCCGAGGCGGTGCGCATCGCGCATGCCGACGCGGCGGCGTTCGACGCGCAGGTATACGACGCGGGGCTGCAGCCCACACGATGGAGGGTTGCGGTGCTAGGTGCGCTCCGGCGCGGTAAGTCGAGCCTTATCAACGCAATCGCGGGCAGGGTGGTGTTGACGGACGACGTCGCCGGCAGCGTGCGCTTTCCCATCCACGTCCGGTACGGGCCGAGCGAACAGGCGTTCACGCTGGATGCGCGGGGGCGCTGGGAGGAACTGCCGTTCGAACGCGCATCCGCCGCCGCCGCCGACGCACCCGTGCTCGTGCTCGTTCCGTGGGGCCTGCCGCGCGAACTGGTGCTTGTGCACGCGCCCGCATTCGATTCGGGAGACAGTGCCGCCGAGGATATCACGGTGGTCGCGGCCAGCCACGCAAGCGAGGTGCTGTGTCTCTTCTCGCGCCAGCTTTCGGATCGAGAACTTGCCGTCTACGAACGCGTAGCCGAATTCGGCAAGCCGATGACTTTCGCGCACACGATCGCCGACAACGAAGCGTCGTCCGAGCGGCGCGGCGTCGTGGAACTTGCTAGCCAGTATCTACGCGAACGTAACATCGCGAGCGAACGCATTTTTGTCGTGTCGTCGTTAGAGTACGAGCGCGCGGTCGCAGCCGGGCGCGCGCCGGCCGGCTGGAACCAGCTCGAAGCGCTGCGATCGACCCTGGAAGGGCACGCTCAGGCACATATGGCGCGCCTGGAACGCCTCGCTCGCTCGGCTTCCGAGCATGCGGCCCTCGCTGCCCCGATGCCCGAGCCCCCACCGCAAAAGGCCGGATTCTTTGCGCGGTTCCTGCGCAAGGGGCGGTGATACATGGGGCGTCGAAGCCTTAAAATCGCTCGCTAAGGAGGCCGATTACGTCAACAGGAGTTACCCTCGGCCCGGCGTTCATTGCGATCGGTGACGGCTCGTCGATGTACGGGCGGCTATCCATCGAAAACGGACGCATCGCGGCAATTCTTCCGGCCGACGGTCCATCGGATTACGCCCTGCCGGCGGGGAGCAGCATCGCTCCCGGCCTGATCGACGTGCACACCAACGGAGCGGGCGAGTTTCTCTTCAACCGCGACCAGGGCAACGCGGTGGCCGTAGCGGCGGCGGAGTACGCGCGCATGGGCGCGACGGGATTCGTAGCCAGCGTGATGACGGCGCCTTTCGAATCGATGCTGCACGCCGCGTCGGACATCGTCGATGCCGCACACGACCTCGAAGAAGACACGCCCCGCGGCGCGCGGTGCCTAGGCATCCATTTTGAAGGACCGTTTCTCAATCCGAAATTCCGGCGCGTCCACCGCAGCGATTGGCTCTTGCCGGCGTCCGCCGAGCGCGCGAAAGAGATGGTCGACGCATGCAAGGGAGCGTGCCTGCTCGTCACGATGGCGCCCGAAGTCGAGGGAGCCGCGCAAGCGATGCGGGTCTTTCTGGAACACGGTGTCGTATGCTCCGCCGGGCACACATCGGCGCGCTACGGCGATGGACTGCTCGCGATCGGTTTGGGCTTTCGTTCGTTGACGCATGCCTTTAACGGTATGCCGCCGCTGGACCACCGCGATCCGTCGATATTGGCTGCGTTCATCCAAGACCGCCGGACGTTGGTGCAAGTGATCGGCGACGGATATCACGTCTCTCCGGTTATGGTCGATATTCTGTACCGCACGCTCGGCGACCGCATCGTGCTCGCGACCGACAACATGCCGCCCGCCGATTCCGGATACCACATCGAGGGCGGCGTCATGCGCTCGGACGACGGCACCATTGCCGGCAGCGCGTTACGCATCGATCAAGCGGTGCGCAACTACATGTCGTACGCCGAAATTTCCTTCGCTCAAGCGATCGTCGCGGCGACGCACGCACCGGCGAAATTGATCAAGCACGAACACGAGATGGGGCGCATCGCTCCGGGCATGCGCGCCGATCTCTCGATTTGGGATGAAGACTACGCAATCGTTGGTACGATGGTCGCGGGGCAAGGCGTCTACGGCGTACACGTGGGGCGACCAACCGCGGCCTGATTCATCGGAGGGAGAACTCGATGCAGCAAGATCGTTTAATCGCACGCAACGTTGCCCTGCTCGAGACGATCTTTGGCCAACGCTTCTTACGGGGCTTCGACGTGCGTCTCTGGGACGGCAGCATACTGCCCAGCCGCGACGTCACCCGCACGTTTACCCTGCTCGTCAATTCGCCCGACGCGCTGCGCACCGCGTTTGCGCCCCCGGTCGATCTCAACGCGGGCAGAGCCTTCGTCGAAGGGCAGCTCGACGTCGAGGGAGATTTGCCTAGCGCCGTCTCCGCTTTCAACGCCGCCGATGTGGACCGTTCGCTGGCCAGGACGCTCCACGCCGGATACTTGTTATCGCGGTTACCGCGAGCCGGCAACGGCAACGGCTCGAGCCCCGCGCGCCTACGCGGCGAGATGCATTCGCGCGAGCGCGATCGGGCCGCCATCACCTACCATTACGATCATCCCGTGCAATTCTACGAAAGCTTTCTGGATCGATCGATGGCCTACTCGTGCGCGTACTACGAATCGCCGGCAATGGATCTTGAAGCGGCCCAGCTAGCCAAGCTCGACTATATCGCGCGCAAGTTAAGGCTACGCCGCGGCATGACGTTGCTGGACATCGGTTGCGGATGGGGAGCGCTCCTCATCCATGCCGCCCGCTCGTATGGAGCGAACGTCCTGGGTATCACCCTGAGTGCGCGGCAACGCGACGAAACGCAACGGCGCATAGAGCTGGCGGGATTGACCGAAACGGCGCGCGTGGAACTGCGCGACTATCGCGATTTGCAGGGCATGACGTTCGATCGCATTGCGAGCATCGGCATGGTCGAGCACGTGGGGCTGGCCCAATTACCCGCCTATTTCGAAACGGTACTGGGCGCGCTGCGCCCCGGCGGGCTCTTTCTCAATCACGGTATCGCCGAACAGAGTCCCGGACGGCGCGGCGGAAAGGCTCGCGGTTTCGTCGACCGCTACGTGTTTCCGGACGGCGAACTCGTAGCGATCGGGAAGAGCCTGGAGATCGCGGAGCGCTGCGGATTCGAGGTACGCGACGTCGAGAATCTGCGCGAGCATTACGTCCGCACGCTGCGAGCGTGGGTCGAGAACATCGAACGCCATCGCGATGCGGCGATCGAGGCTGCGGGTGCGCGCGCGTATCGCACGTGGCGGCTCTATATGGCCGGGAGCGCGGCGAACTTCGCGGCTGGAAACATCGGGCTCTTCCAAGCGCTGTTGGCGCGACCGGACGAGCACGGACGCGTCGACCTGCCGCCGACGCGCGCGGACCTCTACCCGCCGAGGTAGGCGGCCACGACCGCGGGATCGCCCAGAAGATTCGACGCTCGGTCCTCGCGCGCGATGCGGCCGTTCTCCAACACGTAACCGCGGCTCGCGATCCCGAGCGCTTGGCGAGCGTTCTGTTCCACCAGCAGTACCGTCGTGCCGCGCGCGTGGATATTCCGTATCACCGAAAAAATCGTCTGCACGAGCAACGGCGATAGGCCGAGCGAGGGTTCGTCCAAGAGCAACAGACGCGGAGCGCTCATGAGCGCGCGACCGATGGCGAGCATTTGCTGCTCTCCACCCGACAGCGTTCCGGCGAACTGATCCAGCCGCTCGTGCAGACGCGGGAATATGGCCAAGACTTCCTCGAATCGCTCGCGCACGATCTTGGCGGATGCGACCGCGTACGCACCCAACTCGAGATTTTCGCGTACGTTCATCCGCGCGAAGACGCGCCGTCCCTCCGGTACGTGGCCGAGGCCGATGCGGGCGATCTCGTTCGCGGGCCGTCGCGACGTATCGCTCCCCGCGAAAGCTATCCGCCCGCTATGCGCGCGGATCAGGCCGCTCACGGCACGCAGCGTGGTCGTCTTTCCGGCACCGTTCGCACCGAGCAACGCCACGATCTCACCCTCTTCGACGTGTAACGAGATCCCATGCAGCGCGCGGATGCCGCCGTACCGCACGTCGAGATCGGCAATGTCGAGGAGCGCGCTCACGCCGGCGCCTCGACGCCGAGATACGCTTCGATCACGCGCGCGTTCGAGCGGATGCTCGCCGGATCGCCCTCCGCGATTTTTTCGCCGTAATCCAGCACCGCGATCGTTTCGCAGAGTTGCATGACCAAACCCATGTCGTGTTCGATCAAGATCACCGTCACCCCGCGGTCGCGGATCGCATGGATCAAATCTACCAGCGAACCTTTTTCGGTTGGATTCATACCGGCGGCAGGCTCGTCGAGCAGCAAGAGCCGCGGATCGCCCGCGAGCGCGCGCGCGATTTCCAAACGTCGCTGCGAGCCGTACGAAAGGTTCCGTGCGAACTGCGACCCGACGTCGCGTAAGCCGACGAACGCCAGCAAATCGATCGCTCGTTCGCGAGCCGCGAGTTCCTCGCGTCGCTCGCGCGGAACGTGCAGCAGCGAATCGAAAGCATTGGCACGCAATTTTCCGTGCTCGCCGATCAAGACGTTTTCGACCGCGTCGAGATGACCGAAGAGTCGCAAGTTTTGAAACGTTCGCGCAATCCCGCGCCGGGCGACCCGATAGGTCGGGCGGCCGTCGATGCGGCTCCCCTCAAAACGCACCTCGCCGGCATCGGGCCGATAGACCCCCGTGATGAGGTTGAAGACGGTCGATTTCCCGGCGCCGTTCGGGCCGATCACTCCGGCGATCGTGCCGGCCGCTACGTTCAAATCGAGGCTCTTCACCGCGGTAAGATTGCCGAAGCGTTTCTCTACCCGCGCGATCTCCAGCAAAGCCACTCAGACCGACTCCGTCGGGGTTGCGGCATGTAATTCTTGTTGGCGTTCGCGATTCGGGAGCAGACCTTCGGGACGAAAGAGCATCAACGCAACCAAGATCGCGCCGTAGATAAAGAAATTGTAGTTGGTGAGATCGAGGTGCGTGTGCAGCGCACCGTTGACCAAGCCGTTAATTTGCGGCAACACGAAGCCATTAACCAGAGCGAGTAGCACGGCGCCGATAATGACGCCCGGAATATTGCCCATGCCGCCCAGAACGACCATCGAAAGCACCAAGATGCTCGTCTGATACGTGAAGAGATCGGGGGAGACCAGGCTTAATTTTGCCGCAAAGATGACGCCCGCCAAGCCCGCGATCGCCGCGCCGAAGGCGAATGCGGCGATTTGCACGCCGGTCGTATTGATGCCGACGTGCTTGGCTGCGAGCGGATCTTCACGCATCGCCATCCACGCGCGGCCTAGGCGGCTCTCTCGCAAATTGTTGACCAAGAGAATCACGATCGCCACGATCGCGAGCACCACGTAGTAAAACGGCACGGCGCTCTGACCGAACGAATGCCCGAAGAAGGCCGGCGTATCGAGGCCGCTAATCCCGTTGGGGCCGCCGGTGTATCGGGTAAGGTTCTGAAAGATCTGCGGAACGATCAATCCGAAGCCCAACGTGACGATGGCGAGATAATCGCCGTGCAGACGCAACGTCGGCGCACCGAGTAAAAATCCGAACAACGCCGCGAGCCCGGCGCCGACGAACAACAGCGCCCAAAAAGGCCAGTGCAGGCCGAATTGGGGGCTGGCCAACATGCCGTACGCATACGCGCCAATCGAGAAAAACGCCGCATAGCCTAAATCCAGGAGCCCGGCATAGCCGACGGTGATGTTCAGGCCCAGCGCGAGCATCACGTAGATTCCGACATCGGCAAGCGTGTTGATCGACGCATCGTTACGCACCACCAACGGAACCAGTGCGAGGACGATCGCAAAGGCCGCCAGAGCGAAGCCGCGCACCCGCGCGCCGCGCATGCGGCCGATGGCGACGGCAAAGAGGACGATCGCGGCAGCGACCGCGTAGATCATACCTTCTCCTGCGTACGACGGCCGAGCAGACCGGAGGGGCGCACGATCAAGACGATCACCAAAATCGCAAAAACCGTTACGTTACTCCATTGGCCACCGAGTTTCCAGGTTGCGAACGACTCGATGATGCCGATGGAAAAGCCGCCGAGCATCGCCCCCGGCAGGTTACCGATCCCACCCAGAACCGCTGCCGTGAATGCTTTGAGCCCGGCGCCGAAGCCGTTGAGAAACCACGTCGATTGATAGTACACGCCCGAGACGAAGCCGCCGATTCCCGCCAGCACTCCGGCGATCAAGAACGTGATCGCAATCGTGCGGTTGACGTCGATGCCCATCAGGAGCGCCGCCTGCCGATCCTGCGCGACCGCCCGCATCGCTTTACCCGTCTTCGAGCGAGAGACGAAGATCTGCAGGGAGATCATCGCGACCAGCGCGAGCGCGACGACGACGAGTTGCTGCATCGAGACGCTGACCGGACCGAGCGCGAACGTCGGATTAGGGAGCACGTCCGGGAACGGTAGCGGGGCCGAGCCCTTCCACGCTTGCATCACGTTCTCAAGAATAAAAGAAACGCCGATCGCGGTTATGAGCGGAGCCAATCGCGGGGCGTTGCGCAAGCGACGATAGGCGAGCCGTTCGATCAACACGCCGATCAAGCCGCAACATACGGCCGCGCCCACGAGCGAAAGCGCGACGTCGATCACCAGCACGCTTCCGTGTAGTTCCCCGGTAGCGCCCAGCGCGGTGAGGATGGCGAGCGAGAAGAACGAGCCGAGCGTGTAGACGTCGCCGTGCGCGAAATTGATCAGTTCGACGATTCCGTACACCATGGTGTACCCGATCGCGATCAGCGCGTAGATTCCGCCCAGCGAGATACCGTTGACGAGTTGCGCGAGAAACTCGTGCACGCTATTTCAGATTGATCTGATCGAGAAAAACGGGTTTCCCATTCTTGATCGTATACAGCGAGAGCACGGGCTGTTTCACATCGCCGTTCGCATCGAAGCTGATCGGGCCGATCGGCGTGCGAACGTCGGTGGTTTTCGCGACCTGCGCGAGCACTTGCGCCCGCGTCGGCATGGCGTTTCCGGCGGCGACGATCGCATGCTCGATCGCCACGATCGCCACCTGCGCGGCGGCATAGGCGTTCGCGCTGTAGGGGCCGATCGGCTTATGGTACGCGGCTTCGTAGGCCTTGATGAAGGCCTGCGCGGACGGAAGCTTCTGCGCGTTGGGAGCGGCTAGCGTATAATAGGTGCCGTCAGCGCGCGGACCGGCGACCGTAGCGATATCCGGAATGCCGTCGCCGCCCATGAACGCCACTTTACCCAGACCCGTATCGAACATTTGCTGCCGGATCAAGCCGGCTCCGGTCGAGGTGGTTCCGCCGAAAAAGATGAGGTCGGGCTTGGTCGCCGCGATTTTAGTGAGCAACGATTTGAAATCTTGCGTATTCTTCGCAATGTGATCGTGCCCGAGAATCGTACCGCCTTTAGCGGCGAAATCGTGCTCGAAAACGTTCGCCAGATCGAGCCCGTAGGTCTCGTCGTCATCGATGATGTAGGCCTTCTTCCACCCGAACTTCAGCGCGAATGCCGCCGCCGCCGAGCCCTGCCGCGAATCGGTCGTGCAGACGCGGAAAAAGGCGTTCTGGGCCGGGTTATTACGGCGCAGCGTTGCGGCATCCGCTCCAAGCGTCAAGCCGTCGCTGACGGCGGACGGACTAATCTGCGCGAGGCCCGCCCCGTTCGTTACCGGAATTTCCGCCGAGGCCACGTTCGAGTTATAGGGGCCGAGCATAGCGAGCACGCTCGGATCGGCGATCATCGTTTTCACGTTCGAGACACCCTGCTCCGGGCTGTGGACGCCTTGGACGGCATCGTCGAGCTGCATGGTTTCGAGCTTGAACTTGCCCGGCAGACCCTTGGCGTTCGCCTGGGAGATCGCCAGCAGCATCCCGTTGAGGGTGCTGCGCCCGACCGAGGCATCGGCTCCGGAGAGCGGCAGGTCGATGCCGATTTTGATGGCGGCGGGTGCCGGGCTTGCGCCTGCGCCCGACGACGAGGTGGAATGGGAGCAGGCGGCCACGGACGCGGCACATAGAAGCGCTGCGAGCGCGCGGAACGAGCGAGAGAGGTGCATAGCCATCCGGGATTGGCCCGCGCCGCACGCCATCCCTACCTGCGACCGCGGGACCTTGGGTTACGAAGCCAACTCTCGCACGGCCGCAGCATTGAAATACGAGGCCTTGGGGTGATGCATCACGATCGCCGCCGTGGATTGCTCCGGCACCATCTGGAACGCCTCGGTCAGCGCGACGCCGATCCGGTCGGTCGCATCGAGCAGCGCGAACGCGATTTCATGCTGCGAAAGATCCGGGCAGGCGCCGTAGCCCCACGAGTACCGCTTGCCGCGCCCGGCCGGTAAGCCCAGTTCGGCACGAATGCGCGCGTGCGCGTACTCCGCCAGCGCTTCCGCCGATTGCACGGAAAACCCGTGGAGAAAGTACGCTTCGCTGTATTCGCCGGCATGCTGCAGCGCATCGGTCCGCTCGGACGACGGCCGGCCGACCGTGACGACCTGCAGCGCGATGAGGTCCGAGGCGCCCCCACGATCGGGTTCGCGCAGATAATCGGCCAAACACAGATGCTCGCCGCCGGCTTGCCGAGCAAACGGGAAGCGGGCGATCTCACGTTGCGTATCGGTCGGATCGTACACGATCACGTCGTCGCCGAGGCCCGCAGCCGGGAAATATCCGTACGCGACCCGCGGTTCGAGCAACCCGCCCTTTTCCGACTCGCGCTCGTAGCGTCGCAAACGCGGTTCGAATTCGTCGCGTACCAGCGCGTCGAACGCCTCGCCTTTGGCGTTACTCGCGCCCCACGACAGCCGATAGAGCGAGCGCAAATCGAATGCCGGCCACAACTCGCGCACGTCGATGCCTTCGATGGTTCGGGCTCCCCAGAACGGCGGGGTCGGAACGTCGGCGGGCTCCCGTTTCACCGCGGATATGCGGCGCACCGCCGGCGTGGCGACCGCAGCCGACCGCGCCCGATCCCGCTGCGCGAACGCCTCCGATTTCGCTCGGTCGAGTAACGCGATCCGCGCCGACGGGTCTGACGTAAGCGCGTCCATCAGTTCCAAACCTTCGAAGGCATCCTTCGCATAGAACAGCCCCGGTGCGAAATAGCGCTCGCCTTCATCGAGCAGCGAGATACGCCGCCCGAAATCGCGATTGATCGCGGCGCCGCCGACGATCACCGGGAACGAAAGCCCGCGCGTATCCTGCTCGTGCACGCAAATCGGCATCTGTTTGCTCGTCGATACCAAGAGTGCCGAGAGGCCGATCGCATCGGCACCGACTTCCACGGCTTTCTCAAGGATCGTATTCATCGGCACTTGCTTGCCCAAATCGTGCACGGTGTACCCGTTGTTGGTGAGAATCGTGTTCACGAGATTCTTGCCGATGTCGTGAACGTCGCCGAAGACCGTCGCAAGCACCACGGTGCCTTTCGTCGAGCCTTCTTTTTTCTCGAGGAATTGCTCGAGGTGGGCGACCGCCTTTTTCATCACCTCGGCCGACTGTAAAACGAACGGAAGGATCAGTTCGCCGGCTCCGAATTTATCGCCGACGTCTTTCATTGCGGGCAGCAAAATCTCGTTGAGCACCGCAACGGGCGAACGCTCTTGCAGGGCTTCATCGATCTTCAGTTCGATGCCGTCCTTGCGGCGTCGCAGAATCGCCTGGTGGATGCGCTGCGCGATCGGCAGCGCTTCGTCTTCGTCGGCGGTGCTTTGCTGTATCGCTCCGGCCGTACCGCTGCTTTCGAAGTGCTCGATCACGCGCGCCAGCGCGTCGGCGCGACGGTTGAACACGAGGTCGTCGCAGAGTTCGCGCACGGTTGCGTCGACCTCGGCGTAGGGCGTAATTTCCTTCGGATTGACGAGCGCCGCGTCTAGGCCCGCCTGCACGCAATGGTGCAGAAAGACCGAATTGATGGCCGCTCTGGCCGCCGGCTTGAGACCGAACGATACGTTCGAGACGCCGAGCGAGGTGAGAACTCCCGGCAGCTCGCGTTTGATCTCGCGAATGCCCTCGATCGTCGCCACGGCCGAATCGGCGAATTCCGGGTCACCGGTAGCCAGCGTGAACGTGAGCGCATCGAAAATGAGCGCGCCCGGCGGGATGCCGTATTCGCCTACGATGATGTCGTAGAGTCGCCGCGCCACCTCGAGCTTACGCGCGGCGGTCTTCGCCATGCCGGTCTCATCGATCGTCAGCGCGACGAGCGCCGCGCCGTGTTCGACGGCGAGCGGCGCGACGATATCGATCTTCCCGCGTCCGGCTTCTAAATTCACCGAATTGATGATGGCGCGCCCCGGATAGTTTTCCAGCGCGACCTGCATGACGCGCGGCTCGGTGGAATCGATCATGAGCGGAGCCTCAACCGATTGCGCGAGCCTGCGAACGACCTGGCGCATCTGCTCGTCTTCATCGACACGCTCGGTGAGCGCGCAGCAGACGTCGAGCACGTGGGCGCCGCCTTCGACCTGTTCGCGCCCGACCATGGCGATTTCGTCGTAGTTCTCTTCCAGCAACAGGCGCTTGAGCTTGCGCGAGCCCTGCGCGTTGATTCGTTCGCCGACCAAGAGCGGGCGCGGCTCCTGCTCCAGCGCTATCGCGGTCATCGCGCTTGCAGCGTACTGCGGGCGCGAGACGTCGCTCGCGATCACTTCGCGCGGAGCGCGCAGCCATTCCAGCCGCGTTCGCAGGGCCGGCGAGATGCCGGTCGCGTCGATCGCGGCACGAAGCGCACGAATGTGTTCCGGCGTCGAGCCGCAACAGCCGCCCACGACGTTGACGCCGAATTCCGAGACGAACTCCGCCAACTCGTGCGCGAGCTCGCTCGGCGACTCGGGATAGATCGTTTCGCCTTTAGGCCCCATCAACGGCAATCCCGCGTTCGGAATCACGCTCACGAAACAGCGCGAGTTTTCGGCAAGATAGCGGATCGAATCGCGCATTTGCGCGGGCCCCGTCGAGCAGTTCAAACCGATCACGTCGATCGGCAGCGCGTCGAGCGTCGCGCACATCGCGCGCACGTCGGTCCCAAGCAACATCCGCCCTTCGGTGATGAGCGTCGGCTGCGCTTGAATCGGCACGCGCCGCAGACCCTTGGCGAATTCGCGCGTGATGCCGGCGATCGCGGCCTTGAGTTCGAGCATGTCCTGCATCGTCTCGAGCAAGAGCAGATCGACGCCGCCGTCCACCAGCGCGCGCGCCTGCTCGCCATAGATATCGGCGAGCTCCGCATAGGTAATCTTCGAGAGCGAGGGATCGGACGACGAAACCAGCATCCCCGTCGGCCCCATCGAGCCGGCAACGAACCGCGGACGATCCGGCGTGGCAATCTCATCGCAGGCTTCACGCGCGAGCTGCGCCGCCCGGATGTTGATCTCCAGTGTTTTCTCGCCTAAGCCATATTCGTCCAGCTTCAAGCGCGAGGCCGTAAACGAATCCGTTTCGACCACATCGGCGCCGGCAAGCAGATACGAGCGATGAATATCGCGCACCAGATCGGGCCGGGTCAGCACCAAGGCTTCGTTACAGCCCGCGTAGCGCTCTCCGCCGAAATCCTGCGCGGTCAGCTCGAGATCCATGAGCTGCGTGCCCATGGCGCCGTCAAAAAGAAGTACCCGCTCCCCGAGCAGGCGTAAGTACTCGTGCATGTCTCTACCTCTCCCCGCTTGTTCGATGGCGACGGAGTTGCTGTAAAACTATCGCGCGCGGACCTCTCCGGCCACGCGCCCCGCTCGATTATACACGACCGGCCGAGCATACCCATCGAGTTTTGCGGCACGTTCGGCATCCAGCACGCCTAAGCGAGAGAGCAGCGCCAGCGTCGAAGGCCCTCGCGCTCGGCTGCTTCCGTCGATCACTTTGCTGACGAATCCAAGGCCCTGCGGAATTGCGGCCACCCCGTGAACGCCCTCCGCACCCGCCTTACAAGCGATGGCCCCGCCCGCCACCCGCATCAAATCGGTGTCGAGCGTATGGGTGCCGCCGACGAACTCCGGGTGCGAAACCATCGCATCCCGCACCACCAAGAGCGCCATCGCATCGCGCGCTTCGATCCCCTCGAGCGAAGCGAATCGCGCGAACGCCAGCGCCCCTTTACGCAAACTTGTGGCATAGACCGGAATCCCGCAACCGTCCACCCCCAGCGGCCACGCGTGCGGATCGTCATCCGACATTCGCGCGCAAAACGCCAAGATGGCCCGCTGCGCCGGATGCTCCAGTTCCAAATACGACGCCGGATCCGCCCCCATCACGCGAGAGAGCGCGAGAATTCCAGCGTGCTTCCCGGAGCAATTGTTGTGCAGCGCACTCGGCACGATGCCTTGCGCGCGCAGCGCTTCCGCCGCAGCCTCGTTATACGGCGCATGCGCGCCGCACTGCAACGCCGACGCATCGAGCCCGATCTTCTGCAAGATCGACTGCACCGCGTTTACGTGGAACGACTCGCCGGAATGCGATGCCGACATCACGGCGATCTCTTCCATCGTCAACCCGAACGCATCGCGCACGCCGGCTTCAATCGCCGCCGCCGCAATGAACGGCTTTGCGGTCGAGCGCAAAAAAATCGGCGTATCGATGTCGCCGAGTTGGAGGTGGAGCGTCCCCTTCGCGTCGCCGGCGCAAGCCGCGACATTGTGGACGGATTCAACGATATCGCCGCGCGTTACGTCGACGAAAGGCTCTCCGGATGGAGCTTGCAAAGCGTTCTAACTTCCTTCGTTAAGTGTGACCTGGGCCTATTCGCGACGAAACGGCTCGCCCCGCCCGCAGGCTGCTAGGACCCGGTTGTGGGGCGGGTTACACCGTTGGCACGGGGCCTGTGAGGGAGGAGCGGAGCCCGGAGGGCGGGAGCGACGACGAACGGAGTAGCGTTTTTCACATGGATGTGAAAAACGCGCGCGTCCCCGTCCCAACGGTGTGTCCCGCCCCGCAACCGGGCCTCGGCACACCCCATCAAGCCAGCGCGGGTTCGACGATGACGGCTTCTTGTTCGGTGAAGACCGGATTGCTCAAATAGCGTTCGCCGGTATCGCAGGCGATGGTGACGATCGTTTTGCCCTTCATCTCGGGACGCGCGGCAATCTGCAGTGCCGCCCAGATGTTGGCACCGGCGGAGATACCGACGAGCATGCCTTCTTCTCGCGCGGCGCGGCGCGCCATCGCGATCGCATCGGCATCGGTGACGCGGATGATTTCGTCGTATACTTTCGTATCCAGAACCTTTGGAACGAAGCCGGTACCGGTGCCTTGGATCTTGTGCGGGGCCGCCGCTCCGCCTGAAAGGACCGGCGATGCGTCGGGTTCGCCCGCGACGATGCGCACGCCGGGTTTGCGCTCTTTGAGCAGTTCGCCGACGCCGGTGATCGTGCCGCCGGTGCCGACCATGGCGACGAAGACGTCGACGGCTCCGTCGGTATCGCGCCAGATTTCCTCGGCTGTCGTGCGGCGATGGATCTCCGGGTTTGCGGGGTTCTCGAATTGCTGCGGGACGAAGTAGCGGGCCGGCGCGGTCGCGCGGATGCTTTCGGCTTTGGCAATCGCGCCTTTCATGCCGTCTGCGCCGGGCGTTAGGACGACTTGCGCGCCGTAGGCTTTGAGAAGGCTGCGCCGTTCGATCGTCATCGTGTCGGGCATCACTAAGATGCACGAGTAGCCTTTGGCGGCCGCCACGAAGGCGAGCGCGATGCCGGTGTTGCCGCTGGTCGGCTCGAGAATCGTCATGCCTGGAAGCAGGCGGCCGTCGCGCTCGGCGGCTTCGATCATCGCGACGCCGATGCGATCCTTCACCGAGCCGGCCGGGTTGAACGACTCCATCTTGACCAGCACTGTGCCGGGAAGGCCTTTCCCGAGCCTCGGGAGTTTCACGAGCGGAGTATTGCCGAACGTATCGGCAAGATTGTCGTAAATGCGTGCCATAGTGTTTCTTTAGACCGCACGCGTACGGCGAAGTTTTCGGGGCGGCCGCGGCGAACACTCGTTCGTACCGTGTTCCGCCTCCGTGAAAAATCGCTCTACCTCGAGGGCCCCGATCTGTGGGTCGATAGCATGCGCTCGCGCGAGCGCTGCTACGTCTCGCACGGGCACGCCGACCACGCTCGCGAGCACCGCACCGTGGTCACCTCGCCCAATACGGCGGCCATCTGCCGCGTGCGCTTTCCGCGCCGGGCCAAGCGCCCCGATCGCGCACCCGTGGTCTTCGAGGAGCACGCTTTCAACGAGCCCTGGGAGGAAGGCGGGCACCGCTTCACGCTCTTCTCGGCCGGGCACGTCCTGGGCAGCGCGCAGCTCTTGGTTGAAGGCGAGACGGGGCGCTTCGTCTATACCGGCGACTTCAAGCTCGCGCCCTCGCTCACGACGGAGCCGACCGAAGTCAAGCCGTGCGACGTGGTGCTGATGGAGTGCACGTTCGGGCGGCCGCAGTACGTCTTTCCGCCGCGCGAAGAGATTGCGGGCGAGATGGCGGCGTTTGCTCGTGCCGCGCTGGAGGCCGGCACGGTCCCGGTTTTCTACGCATACTCCCTCGGTAAGGCGCAGGAGGCGATGGCGATTCTCGGCGAGGCCGGGCTCGCGCTCACGGTGCATCACAGCATCGACGCGATGTCGCGCGTCTATCGCGAGCGCGGCATCCAGCTTCCCGCCTATGAGGCGTACGACGAGGCGACGTTTGCGGGCGATCGCGTGCTGGTGTGGCCGCCGTCCGGCAAAGAGCTTCCGGCTCGCATCCACAAAAAGCCGTTGCGCAGTGCGGTCTTGACGGGATGGGCGCTCGATCGCGGCGCACACTACCGCTACGGGGTCGAACGGGCATTCGCGCTTTCGGACCATGCGGATTATCCGTCGCTCCTGCGCTACATCGAGCTAGCGGCACCGCGTAAGGTGCTGCTCAATCATGGCTGGCGCGATTTCGTGCATCGTTTGCGTAGGCTCGGCATCGATGCGGAGTATTTGGAGGACCATGCGCAACTCTCGCTTTTCTAGCGGTCTCCTCGCGGCGGCTTTCGTTCTCACGACGCTCGCGCCGATCTCGTCGCGGGCCCAGAGCGCGGCGCCGACGATGGATGAAGCGCTCGCAGCCATCGCGGCCTACGCTCCGCGCGCGCTAGCCGAGCAAGGGGCACCGGGCATGTCGGTGGCGATCACCGACCGCACGCATACGCTGCGCATCATCACCGCCGGATACGCGAACCTCGATACGAAGGCGCCGGTTACGCCCGACACGCGCTTTCCGATCGGCTCGATCTCAAAATCGATGACGACGCTGCTGCTGCTGCAGATGCACGATCGAGGGTTGATCGATTTGCAGGCGCCGGTCACGACCTATCTGCCGTGGTGGCGCATCCAAGGCGCCCGCAAACCGATTCTGATCCATCAATTACTTTCGCATACGGCCGGTATTCCCGACGATTACACGTTCGTCTCGTCGTACGGGTTCGCGGTCGCCGCGTTACGCGACGCGCATGAGATCTTCCAACCCGGAACGGCATGGGCGTATTCGAACGACGGCTTCGCGACGATCGGCGCGGTCGTCGCAGCCGTCGGCAAGGCGCCGTGGCAGGAGCAGCTTGCCTCCGGCGTCTTCGCGCCGATCGGCATGGCGCACTCGTCGGCATACTTCACGCCCCGCGATATGGAAGATACCGCAACGGGGTATGAGGTTCGCGACATCGACCGCCCGCAACTCGACCATCCGGCGCTGATCGCCGCGCAGAACTACGATTTCGTCGACCCGGCCGGCTCGGTGATCTCCACTCCCGCCGACATGGCGGCGTACATGCGGTTGTATTTAAACGGCGGTAAAACCGCCGACGGCCATACGTTGATCTCACACGCATCGTTCTTGGCGATGACGAACGCCGACCATCTTGCCAACGGCAAGCCGGCCGGTGCCGCGGGCATCGAGATGGCGGAGTGGCCGAGCTTTTACAAGCAGTACGGCTACGGGCTCTCGATCTTTCACAAAGACGGCGACCATCTCATCGGGCACACCGGCGGGGTCTCCGGCTACACCGCCTGCATGCAAGCCAACCTCACCCGCGGTTTCGGGGCGATCGCGATGGCGAACCTCGTCGAATCGCCATTGCATCCGTGCGCGATCGTGAAGTACGCGATGGCCGTATTGCGCGCGCAACAACTCGGGCAGGCGCTACCCGCGGCGCCAGCGCCGCCGCCATCCCCGAACATCGTGCCCGACCCCGCGCAGTACGCCGGAACCTATACCGCGACCGACGGATCCACGATCGCGTTTGCAGCCGACGGCCGCGAGTTGACGACGAGCCTGCACGGTGCCACGTATCCGGTCTTCCCGCAAAGCGACGATACGTTCGCCACGCACGATCCGCGCCTGCGCATGTTCTACACCGCTTTCCATCGCGACAAACAGCGGCAGGTGTACGGATTTAACAACGGTTCGAAACTCTATTACAAGGCGGGATACGCGGGTCCGCGCAGCTTCTCTCACCCGGCATCGTGGAATGCGCTCGTCGGGCGCTACGAAGCGGTTATCTGGGGGCAGCCCATTATCGTGCGTACGATCATCGTTGGAGACCGGCTCACCTTCGACGGCATAAGCCCGCTTCGTCCGCAGAAGGACGGCTCGTTTCTCTCCGGCACCTCGCGCGTTCGCTTTGATACGCCGGCCGCCGGGCAAATGCAACGTCTCTGGATCGACGGCGGCGACCTCTACCGCATCGATCTCCCGTAGATGGCACCTAGCTGAGACTACGCGCTTGGCTTTGCGTCGCCCCAGATAAACATACCGTAGAGGTATGCGAACATCGGCACCAACATCGCTACACCGATAATTTGGCCCTCCAAAGATACCCTTTGCGTCACGAGCATGAACTCGTAAGTAATACCAGCCCCTGCTATTACAGCAAGTACTCGGGCGTTAAATGCCCCCTTACGAAGCACTACGAAAAACGCAACGTCCAACAAGAACACGGCAGACAAACCAACAAAAAGCAACATAGCCTCAAGATTGTTTCCGCGTGCCTGAAGAAATACGTCGTACGTCGCACCAAGAAATAATGCGAACCCGGCGGATCGCCGATCGTAGAGGCCGTAAAATAATCAGCGCATCAAAAAAGGCCACCGTTGCTTTCTGGATCCCCTGCGATGAGCCCCCGAGCTAAGATGTGAGGGGCCATCACATCGAGGAGAGCCTACAGCAGCGCCTTCTATCCGCTCGGCTTCCCATCACCCCAAACAAAAACACCATAGAGATACGCAAACGTAGGAACCAAGACGATCAAACCGACGATTTGTTCTTCAAGGCGAAATGTTGGCATGGTAAGTGTGACTTCGTAGGTAACGGCTGTTGCCGTCGCCACCGCGATGGTGCGCGCGGAGAGCGCTCCCTTACGGCGCACCACGAAAAAAGCGACATCAAGCAAATACATAGCGGTCAGACCCAAGAATACACAAAACGCCTCAAGAGCCCCTTCGCGCGCTTGCCGAAATACTTCGCTGGTTCCAGCGAGAAATAAGACAAATCCAAGCGTTCGTCGATCGTAGAAAAGGTAAAACAAGCGCCGCATCAGCGGGCATGGCACGCTTTTCATCCTACGGTCGCGGCATTTCTTGTAAAACTGTAGTTCAATCTCAAATCCACGAGTGCAGCCACATGCGTTGCATCCAGGCGTGGGTGGGGATGGTGACGCCGGCGAGGATCGGGTAGAAGTAGACGAACGATATGACGACCGCTAACAGATATCCCACGACGACGGCGCGCGCGGCTATGCCGTCGCGCCCGTATTCGCGCATCATCAGCCAGAAGCGTTGTGCGGCAATCGCGTTGCAGAGACAGATCAGCGGAATGTCGACGTAAAAGTGGTACGCGAACGCAATTCTCGGCGAGGCCATCCATGGGAGCCACTGCAGTAGGTACGCAAGAACGATCAGCGCGTATCCCTTGTTGCGCTCGCGCAACCCAAGAAATCCGATCCAGGGGACCGTGAGCAACCCTAGCCAGAGAATGAGCGGGTTGGGGAGCGTGTACACCATCGCCGCGGTTGCGGTGGGGCCGCTGCCGCCGTATTCGGCGGCGTAAAGAATCGGGCGTAGATCGAGCGGCCACTGCCACCATTTTGAGGCGTACGGGTGCTGGTTGCGGCCGCCGTCGTTCAGGTGCTCGTGGTATTCAAAGGCGTTGTATTGCATCGTGACGACGTCGGTAAACGTGTACGCGCGGGGGGCCGAGGTCGGTTGATCGGAGAGGCCGATGAACTGCGGCGTATAAGCCGCCGCGTAGATGCTCCCGGTCACGAACACGACGACGCAGAAGATCACGTCGAGCGGAAACGCGCGTGGATTCCCCCAGCGGGCCGGGCGCTTGCGTTGAAACCACACGCCGAGTACGACCACGAACGCGACGCCGTACGACATGATGCCGTACCACTTGCTCGTGACCAGCAGCGCGATCGAGGTCGCGAAGAGCGCGAGCCAAAGCCCGGACCGTTCACGGGGAGTTGCAGCCGGCGCGCGCGGAGCGAGCCAGCGCGGTTCGAGCAACAATCGGTAGGCGAGATAGAGCCCCGCGCAAGCCCACACGATGCACAGCACGATGGCCGGGCGCGACTCGTGCGGAAAGCGTACGAGCGTCCCGGCGATGGCGAGCACGACGCAGGCAAGGGCGCCGATGCCGCGCACCAGCCACTCGCGGCCAACCAGCGCAAACGGCGTGTCCGCCTGCACCGCTTGCCAATAGCGCAGAAACGTGTAGAGCGACGCGATCGAAAAGAAACAGACGAAGCTCTCCGGCGTTGCGATCCGCGATTGCACGAAGTGCATGCCGTCCACGGCGAACAGGATCGAGGCATACGACGCAAACAGCGACGATTTCGTCACGCGTTTTGCGAGGATGTAGAGCAGCCATACCGAGGCCGCTCCGAACACGACATCGAGAAAACGCCAACCGTGCGCGTTATCGCCGCCGTGCATGCCGCCGAACATCATCGTCGAGAGCGTGATCAGCAGCTTGGTGATCGGCGGATGGGTATTTTCGTAGATGTATTGCCGCGTCAGGTAATCTTCTGCCGCTCTCGCGAAATAGACTTCGTCGAAGATCTTCCCGGCAGGCAGCCAATAGTTGACGAACAGCGTGACGAACGACGCAAGCGCGATGCCGATGGACAGCACGTAATCCAGCGGCCGAACGAGTCGCTCGCTCCGCTCCGCGGGTTGGAACAATTCGGTCAAGACGAGGATGCCGCCCGCGCGGCAACCCGCGCTCGCGTGCGTTCGATGAGATCCTCGATCGTCGGGACGGGTATGCCGTGCGCTTGGGCAGCGCGTAGTATCGTTCCGCCGATGGCATCGAGTTCGGGCTCGCGGCCGGCTTCGACATCCTTCTGCATGGAACTCCGCATACCGGGATTGGCGCGCCCGATCAATTCGAGAGCACCGTGGGCTTCAACCGATGCGCCGCACGCGAGCGCAACGGCGGCGACCTCGCGAACGGCGGCTTCTAAGCGCTCGCGCCACTCGGGCGTATCCCGCACGAAGCCGAGCGGCTCTCCCGCCGCCGACGTCGCTAATGCTAAGGGTGCCAAAAACACCAGCTTCGACCACAATAACGTCTGTTCGTCGTCGATATATCGAACGTCGACGCCGAATCCGGCGAGCGTCTGCGTTGCCGGGGCAAGTACCGCCTTAGCGTTCTCGGCGAGCGTGAGATTGATGAAGGGGCTGCTCTGACGGAAGCGCCCGGGCGCAAGCTTCTCGGTTTCGACCGAGATCGTCGCCGGTACGAGCACGTCGTTGCCAAACGCGTCGCGAAGCACCGACATGTGGTCGATCCCGTTGAGCAGCGGCACCACCAAGCTCGGCCGCAAGGAAGCGACGGCGTGGAGCGCATCGCGTAGCTGGGTCGCTTTCGGGGCGATCCACAGGACGTCGACCTCACCGTCTAGCGCGGTGACCGACCGAATGGTGCCCCGCACGATCGCGCCGTCGGGCCGCTCCAAGGAGACGTCCATGCGCTCGTTCGGATCGCTGCGAACGATCGCCGTGACGCTATGGCCTCCCGCCGAGAGCAACGTGGCGATCAGGCCGCCCACGCCGCCTAAGCCGAAAACGGCATGGCGCTGGAGCGGGCTGCCGGCAGATCGAACGCTCATGTTAGTCCACACCGATGTCCCAGAGCAGCCCTAAGTCTTTTTTCGCAAACGCGCGAAACGAGATTAACGTCTCGGTGCTCTCGATGCCTTCGAGCGATCCGATGTGCTCGGTCACTAAATCGTTCAGTTGCTCGTGCTCTTTGACGCGCGCGATCACGACCAGATCGAACGGGCCGGCCACCGAGTACACCTCGGCAACGCCGTCTATGGCGAGGAGGTCGTCGGCGATGGACTTGAGTCTCGGACGCTCGACATTCATGAGGATGAACGCGGTAACCATGCGTGCAACTTCGGCGCCGCCGGTGGGAATGACTCCCGGAAGGGCCGCGCTAGCGTCCGAAGCGGCGATCGCGCTCTTCCCGAATGCGCTCGGCGCGCTCGGTCGCGTCAAAACGACGCGTCTTCGGGCGCCGGAGCATACCGGTACGGATGCGCGAGGCCCCAACCACGAGGATCAGGGCGATTGCGATCAGCGCAAACGCCAATCGATACGGAACGTGGAGTGCCGCCAGGCTCGCAACGATCACGGCCAGCAGCGCGGCCAGCGTCTCCCAACGGCGCATTCGCAGCCTATAGACCGATCGCTTGAAGTGCGTTCGCGAGCGCGCTCAAGCCGATACCGGTCGAACCGCAAAACGGTAGTTCTAGTACCGTCAACACCCAAAACAGGGCACCTAGTTCGGTGCCGACGACCAGCATGAGCGCGACGTGCAACGCTAGACGTTCCGGGTTCGCGATCGACAACACGACGATCGCGGCGAGCGCCAACACCACGAGCGCGACCCATACTTCGTCGGGAACCGTCGGCTGCGACGATCTCAATCGGCGAAAACGCGTCCGCTCCAGCGCATCGATTTGCGCGGACAGGTCGGCAGCGTATTCGGGACTGCGCGGACTCGCCTCGCGTTCGAAGCGAACGAGCGCGCTCCGCGAGGCGGCGAACGACCCGCCGCCGCACAGACTGGGCCATTCGCGCACCGACGCTTCGACGTACGCGCGTAGAAGGGGAACTTGCGCGCTCGAGACATCGCGTGCTGCGAGGCGAACCGCCGTCGCCTCCGCATCGAGGTTCGTTTCGCTCGCGCGGAGTTGCGACCATAACGTCGCGATGGCAAAAGCAAAAAGCAGGCCGCATAAGCCGCCTGCTACCGTTGCCCAAGCACTCACGATCGGCGGCCCCATTGGGAGCCGCCGACGATTCGCCCAACGCCTTGCAGCAAACATCGCCGCCAACGCAAGCCCGTCGGTGAAGCCCACGACCAGTAGAAACGAGACGACGCTCGGTATTCGGCTCAGCCAAACGATCATCGTCTCGCTACCGCGCTACTTATTTTTGAACTTGGCGACGCGCTTTTCGTTGTACGCCGCAATGCCTTCTTTCGCGTCCTCGCTCTTGAAGAGCAACGACTGCAATTCGCGTTCGAGCGCTAGCGCATCTTGGAGCGGAATTTCCGCACCCGTCTGAACGGCGCGCTTGATGTGTCCGACCGCCATCGGGGCCTTGTTCGGAGTGCAGAACTGCCGGGCATACTGCACGATTTGCGCGCGGAATTCGTCCGCCGAGCCCTCGATGACATCGGTGATCACGCCCCAGTCCTGGGCTTGTTCGTAGCTGAAGGTCTTGCCCGTTACCATCAATTCGATGGCGCGCGGCTTTCCGACCAATCGCGCGAGGCGCTGCGTACCGCCGGTACCCGGGAGCACGCCGAGCGAGACCTCCGGCAGGCCGATCTTTCCGCCGTCCTTGCGCGCGATGCGAATGTCGCACGCCATCGCGATCTCCATGCCGCCGCCGACGCAGTGTCCGTTGAGCGCCGCGATCACGAGCTTGGGCGTCTGCTCCAAACGCGAGAGCGTCTCGTTGGCATGCAGGCAGAACATGTATTTGAATTCCGGCGTGACCGAATTGAGCATCGCGATGTTCGCGCCGGCCGAGAAAAATTTCTCGCCTTTGCCGGTGAGGACGATCACCTCAACGTCTTCGTCGAAGCGTGCATCGAGAATCGCTTCGTCGAGCTGACGCATCATTTCGTGCGTGTAGGTGTTGGCCGGCGGATCGTCCATCTCGATGAACCCGATGTGTCCGTCTTTCCAATAATTGATGACGCGCTTTCCGTCGAACGCTCGCGCCTCTCGACCGAACGGAGTCTGCTGGGTCGTGGTTGTGCTTCCGTTACCGCTCATGGTGATTCTTTCTCGTACAAACGTGTCGTGTGGAGAGTGCGAACTAGCGATGGCGCTAGTTTTGAGAAATGCTGTTGCTGCCCTTGGGCGCGATCCAACCGGGATTCTTGAAATACGATGCGAGCACCGCGTCGTCGGCGCCGGTAGGAAGGACGCTTGGTGCGTAGGATTCCCACTCCGCTTCCGTTAGGCGGCGGCCGTCCACGCTATAGCGCTCGCCCGAGAACTGGCCGATCTTGCGATTGAAGCGCAGGTCCGGGAGGTAAAACTTCGTCTCGCTCTGGTTGACTTCGTTGACGCGGTCGATCGTTTTCCCGATCTCGTCGTAAAACTGGCCGCGCGCGCGCTCGTTGAGCATCTCTTTATCGACGGCTTCGCCGGTTTTGTCCTCGTCGACGCGGCCTTTGATGCCCCACGTGTACGCCCACTGGGCCGAGCCGGAGTGATCGGTTCCAAAAAGATCGAGCGAGCCGGAAATCCACTTGTTGTAGTACTTCTGCTGCATCTCGACCGGAATAACGGCGGCCTTGGCGATACGGCGCAGGCCCGTGATTCCGGTGCCCATGTGGAACGCCTCCTCGCGCAGCATCGGCCCCATCGATGCCGCCAGCGGCGCGAAGCTCGAATGCGAGAGCATCGAAAGCTGAAACTTCCCGTCGCGGTCCATAAAGTTGGTGTACGCGAAGAAATCCAGCCAATGCGTCACGTCTTCGTTAAAGGCGTTGAGCAGGCGATTCTTTTTGCCGAAAGCGCGACGCTCGAGCATTTTCTGCGCCTCGATCTTGCCCTCGCTGCCGAAATGGTTCACGAGGAGATGGCACATTTGATAGCCGTGGCGCGTCTCTTCGACCATAATCCGCACCAGCGCACCGAGGTCATACTCGCTCGGCGCGTTGTTCACCAGAAAACGCTGCTGCTCGTTGGAGGCGAACTCGGTATCGCCCTGATAGACGATCATGTTCAGCACCGCGTCCCGCATACGCTGGTCGGGAATTTCGCCGATCTTCTCCCAGCGGCGCTCGCCGCGAAAATCGCCGAAATAGATTTCGGAGGTGGGCAACTCGCCGTACTTCGCCTCGAAGGCGTACCCCGGCATATAGCGCTCGATGAGATCCTGATCCAGGCCAATATCGTGCTGCCAGTCTTTGAGCAGGTCAATCCAGTCGTCGAAGGTGGAAATACGCGCCATGGTTGCTCTCCTGAGAAACCGTCCAACCAGGTATATGACGGTTTTTTGCTAATTCGTGAGAATACCGTCATACTACTCATCCAACCAAGAGGTGTCAAGCTGGAAACGCGGCCGGTTACTCGCCCCAACTCGTTCATTTTTACCTTATACGGCGACATGGTCCACCGCCACACCCCCGACGGTTCGCTCTGGATCGGTGGGCTGGTGCGGCTCATGGCGACCTTCGGACTCTCGGACGCGGCGGTACGCCAGGCCGTCTCGCGGATGTCGCGCCAGGGCTGGCTCGTCGCAAGCAAGCATGGAAACCGTGCCTTTTACGCCGTGACCGAGCGTGGCCGGCGGCGGATCGAAGGGCTCAGCCCCCGCATCTACGGGCCTATCGTGGAATGGGACGGCCGGTGGCGGATGCTAACGTACGGCGTGAGCGAAGCCCAGCGCGACCGGCGGGACCGCCTGCGTAAGGACTTGGCCGTCTTGGGCTGGGCGCCGCTCTCGGCCTCGACGTGGATTTCGCCCTCCGACACCATCGAACAGGCCCGCGACGTAGCCCAAGCCGCGGACGTGCTCGGCGACATCGACCTGTTTTCAGGCGAATACCACGGGCCGCTCACCGACCGCGCCTTGCTCGAAAAATGCTGGGACCTGAAGGCGATCGGCGCTGCCTACGACTCTTTCATCGACCGGTACACTCCCCGGTTGCAGGACGAGCGAACGACCGCCGGGTTCTCGGAGCGCGAGGCTTTCGTCGAGCGCCTGTGGCTCGTCCACGACTACCGCAAGTTCACGTACATCGATCCCGGTTTGCCCAGCGCGCTGCTGCCGGCGCATTGGGCGGGCACGCGAGCCGCCGCCCTTTTTCGCGAATACTACGCCGCCATCGACGCGAAGTCGCTGCGCTTCTTCCGCTCGGCCGCGAACCTGGGCTCGGCGAGCGCATGAATCGCGCCCACAGCGGTCGAACCTCGCCCGCCATGCCCAAACGCTTCGCATTCGCTCTCGCGCTCGCAGCACTGGCCTTGGCCGCGTGCAACAGCAATTACAATCCCTACGGAACGGTCACGCCGATCCCGTCACCCACGGCGACGACGTATTCGCCGAACCCCAACATTACCTCGGCCGTCGTCGAAGTCACCGTCTCCTCGCAGCCGGCCGCCGGCGCTCTGGTTTCGGAAGCTACGCCGGACCCGAATGGGAACCTCAGCACCGCCGCGCCGATCGCACAAGCGACGACCGGACCGAACGGGCAGGTCACGTTCTCGAGCCTAACGCCCGGCCAAGTCTATTGCTGGTGGTACAACTTCTCGCCGACGGTGCAGTCCTCGAATTGCACCAAATACTGGCAAGGAAACATCGTTTACCTCGGCAACTAGCACTCCGTCTGACGTTCCGTCTAAAGAAAAGAGCCGCGCTCATCGAGTGCGGCTCTTTTCGTTCAGCCTTGGGCTAAGCGTTCGAAGTACGTCTTGAGATACGGAATACAGATCTGGCTTCCGCTGTTGCTGGCGGTAGCTTCAAGCGTACCAGCCGACACGGTAATGCGGTAACTTCCTCCGTCCTTGCGACGGCTCCGAGGAAACACGCATGAAGGAAATTCTCGCGTCACGGGTGGAGAACAACCCATCGGTCGGCGGCTCCGCGGCAGCAAACTGGCTGGGCGGAGCACCCTTCGCGGGCCCGGCGCTAAACGAGCACGATCACTGATCTTGTGAACACCGCGGCAAATCCAAAAGAATGCAAAGCATAGACGCCAAGAACCAAGCTTCAAATGGAAAGGGCCCAGTCGTGCATGATTGTTTCAGTCAGCCCTTGACAGTCGCCTAATGATCGCCCAATCAATTGCATTAGCAGTAATCGGCATTCTACCGGGAATGCAACTCCGCCTAGAATCCGGGCCGTACGCTCCTAGTGTCGGCGCTCGCTGTGCATCGTCGACTTCGGCTCTGGGAACGTCGAACACGATGGGTAGCGGGAAGGCATCAACCGTCGTGAATATTTGGGCCATTAGTGACAGTGGTCGGCACGGGCAAGTCGTCGGCTATCTCATCAGGGATAACGCGCATCGATTCTGGTTTGAGGATCTCATCGGTCTACCTTTCGAGCGAATCGATGCGTCGAATCTTCCGCTCTTTCTCAATCCGCAGTTGATCTATCGAAGCTGCTTCCAACGCGATCTTCCACTTTAGGAAGCCCCCGTTACCTGCCATCTCTCGGTCATAAAAGAGCCGCACTCATTCGAGTGCGGCTCTTTTCGTTCAGCCTTGGGGCTTTAGCGGTTGATGTGGTAGTCGAGTTGTAACCGGATCGTGCGCGGCGGCGCGGGGATGAGCGGCGCTAGGATCGACGCCAAACCATTCGCGTTTTGGCCGACCTGTGCGACGCCCGTTCCGGGCTGCGGCAGATTGTTGAAGTTGTTGGTGTTGAACAGATTCTCCACCGAGAGCCCGACCGTCAGCGTCTTGGCTACCGGGCGTTTCACGACCAGATCCCAGATCGTGAAGGGCGGTTGATTGTAGGTATTGTTCTTGCCTTCGAAATCGGCGCCGAGTTCGAAGTACGTCTTGTCGCGCAGCGTGTAGCTTCCCGCCGCGTACGCCTTGAGATACGGAATGCAGATCTGGCTCCCGCCGTTGCTGCACTGTTGCTGGCCGTTCGCCGGCTGCGAAACGGCATTCGCACTGTAGAATGCCGCCGGGACGCCGTTGATGATCGAGCGGCTCAGCGTCGCCGTCGCATAGTAGCCAAGCCCGATACCGGGCTCGTGACTATACTTCATGGTGAGCAACTGGGCCGAAAGACCGGCGACGTTCACCGGTTGATTGATCGAGGGCGAACCCGGAATGACCGTCGTGAACTGTTCTACGACGTTGTGAATCTGGGTATTTTGCAAATCGAGGCTCAGCACGCTATCGCGACCGAAACGCTTGTCCATGCCGATGTCGAACGCCGTCGCCGTTTCCGGATCCAGGAACGGATTCTTCTGCGTGATCGAACCGTTCGGAGCGACTACGTTCGGCTGCGTAAAGAACGCCGATCCGCTGACCTCGGAGGCGTACGGATAGACCGCGGACGTTCCGAACGACGCGCGATACGAAAGCCCCGCCTTCGGCGAAAGCGTCAGCGCGATATGCGGATCGAAGCGGCTAACGCTACGCGTCAGCGACGCCGGTACCAGGACGATTTTTCCGCCGACCGTCGTCGGAATTTCTTGGATGCCGTTGAGATTCCAATTGGTCTCGTAGAGACCGCCCCGCAGGCTCAAGTGACGCGCCAGCGCAAAATCGCCGGTGAGCGAAAAGATGTTGTACTTCTCCAGCGTGTCGGGCGTGTTGACGGCCGACGGGCTGCCGTAGTACGCGAACGTATCGTCGCTGTGATAGTCGTAGGTAAAGTTCAGGAGGTTCTCTCCGAACGGATGAATGAACGACACGGTGGTTCCGTGCAGTTTGTCCGATTCGAGCAGATTGAACGCGCCCTGCGGGCAATAATACAAGCCGCCGCCGGCTGCCGTCGGGCAGCTCGCGCTTTGCGTCGGCGAATAATGGTCGGCATAATTGGCTTCGCCCGATCCATCGATGATACGCGAGATGTTGCCGACGTACGGGCGAACCAGGAGCGTATTCTCACCGAGCGACGTGCGAAATTCGCCGGTGAAGATCGGCTGATTGTTATACACCTTGGAACCCGGGAAGAAAATGTATCCGTTCACGGTCTTGCCGATATCCTTGCCCGGGATTCCGCACTGCCCGGAGTACGATACCGATCCTGTCGGGATACACTGCACGATCGTCGTCTGGCCGGCATCCTGCCCGTAGGCCGTTCCTTGCGGCACGTAGCCCGCTTGCGAACCAACGAAGCCCGCCGATAGCGAGGTTGAGGGCGAGAGATCGTAGCGGAATTTGAGGATCTCTCCCTTGCTGACCAGCGAGCCGGAGAGATCGCCGCAGAATTGCTCGATACCGATTTGCCCGGGCACCTGCGAGATCGTATTGTTGGCGAGTTTGACCACGCAACCGCTGGTTTCATAGTACGGTCCCTTGACGCCGCTCACCGCACCGCCGATGACGGTCGAAAGCTTGCCGAACCGGTCGGTTGCAAGAAAACTGGAGTACTGCGCGCCGAAGTTGTCGAGCCCCGTCACGAACTCGGCCGTGGGTTTCCCCGTAAAGTCCGGCGTGACGAGGTTCGCCGTACCGCCGATGGTCGTTGAAGCGAACGGCGTGGTGTTCCCCGGGCCCGTCTGCGTCTCTACGTCCTGCAGCAAAAACGAGTTGAAGAACTGCGAGAACCAGACGCCGTATCGCCCGCCGGAAACGGGATGGCCGTCGATGAGGACCTGGGTTTCGTACGGCTGCGCGCCGCCCAGAGAGATCGAGGTGTTCGGCGATGTCGAGCCGCGCTCGATACCGGCGCCGGGGATACGCGCGATCACGTTATTGATCTGCGGGTTCGCGAGATTGGTAAACGCTTCGCGCGAGGTGATCGTCGAAACGGCGGCTCCGGTATTGATCGAACTGGCTCCGTTAACGGAGACCGTAGCGATCGTGCGCAGCGTGCTCAGGCTCGCTTCTTGTAGCGTTACCGTGATCGGCAGCGTTTCGCCGGCAAAGAGTGCGAGGTTGCTCAAGGTCGCACGGCCGTAGCCGCCCTTGGTGACGTCGAGCCGATAGTAGCCGGCGACCGTGGAAATCGTGAAGTGTCCGGCAGCGTCGGTCGTGGTGCTTTTGCTGGCCGGGCCTGAAATAAGAACGCGCGCATCGGAAATAGGCGCGCCCGACGTGCTTTTCACCGTGCCGTTCAGCGTCGCGGCGGCCTCGTCCGAACGAGCGGCCATCGGAATCGCAAACAGCATTGCGACCAGCACCAGAGTGAAGCGAGAATGCATTCTCGGTCCTTTCGGGTGATAGAGGAATGGATGATCGCTCGGAGCCGTTAGCGGCCGCGAGCTACCCCCAGCACGGGGAAGATTATCTAGGGATATTGAGGCGACCTACGTCACCAATATGAACTTTTAGTCGTCTTCGTGTAGGTGGAGATGACAGCCGTCCTCGGCGTCGGAGAGGACGTCCCGGGCCTCGGCCAGCACGGCGTGCGAGATCGGCACGTCCGGCGGCTCGATGCTTCCTTGGGCAGCGAGGAAGTCGACTTCGCTCCAGTCCTCCCACGTCTCCAGCGGTTCCCCGTCGACGTCGGCGGGAAAGCGCACGCAGAACCCCTGGTCGAGATGGACGCCGACGACGGTCACGCTCGTGCCGCGCGCAAAGAACGTTCCATCCTTCCACAGGGTGCCGTAGGTCGTATCGTACTGGTGGCCGATTTTCAGCGGTTCGATGTGGATGGTCCTCGCTAAACCCCAAACGGGTTGAGTGGTTTTTCTCCGATGTAGGTAAGAACACTCTTGGTCTCGCTGTACAGATTCATGGTTTCCAGGCCAAGCTCGCGTCCGTATCCCGATTGTTTGTACCCACCGAACGGTACTCCCGGAAAGACCGCGTACGGCGTATTGATAGCGACCGTGCCGCTGCGAATCGCGCGTGCCGTTCGGTTGGCACGGCCGATATTCTGCGACCAGACGCTGGCTGAGAGGCCATACTCGGAGTCGTTCGCAAGAGCGATTGCCTGCGCTTCGGTTTCGAAGGGAACGAACGAGACGACCGGGCCGAAAATCTCCTCGCGCGCGATGCGGTCGGACGCCTTGGCTTCGTACGCGGTGACGTTCCAGAACATACCGCCGGCGAGATCGCCCGGGAGCGATGCGGCGCCGCCGCCCACAATCGCGCGCGCACCCTCTTCGGCCCCGATTCGGCAATAGGAGGCGATTTTGTCGAACTGCTCTCGCATCGTGATCGCGCCTACGTGCGTCTGCGGATCTTCCGGGTCGCCGACGCGAATGAGCGCGGCTTTCTGAGCGAACGCGGCGATGAAGCGATCGTAGATCCCGCGCTGAAGGAGGATGCGCGAGCGCGCCTCGCACGTCTGGCCGGCATTATAGTAAATCCCGTACAACGCGCCGGCGACCGCGCCGTCGAGATCGGCGTCGTCGAAGACGACGGAAGGCGATTTGCCGCCGAGTTCGAGCGTGACGCGCTTGAGCGTCTGCGCGGCGGTTCGAGCGACCAATTTACCGGTAGCCGTGCTGCCGGTAAAGGCGATCTTATCGATCGCGGGGTGCTCGACGATCCACTGTCCGAGTTCGCGGCTCGACCCCGTAACGATGTTGAGGACGCCTTCCGGCACGCCCGCTTCCAAAGCGATCTTTCCCAGCTCTATCGCTGTGAGCGGCGTCGCCGGCGCCGGCTTGAGAACGACGGTACAACCCGCCGCAAGCGCCGGCGCCACTTTCCAGGATGCGAGCAAGAGTGGAAAATTCCACGGCACGATCGCGCCGACGACGCCGACGGGTTCGCGAACGGTGTTGGCAAGATACGTCGACATCGGAGGCGGCAACGTTTGGCCGTAGTGTTTGCTCACGGCACCGGCATAGAATTCGAAACAATCGACGATGGCGCCCATCTCGCCCTTGGCGGTGCCGATCGTCTTCCCGTTATCGCGCACTTCCAGTAGCGCGAGTTCTTTACTGCGCTCGCCGATGAGCTGCGCCATTTTGTAGAGGATTTTCGCGCGGCGCGCGGCCGTCATACCGGACCACTTTCCCGCATCGAACGCCGCGCGAGCGGCTGCCACCGCTGCGTCGACGTCATCGCGCGTCGCTTCCGCCACCCGCGCCAGCATCGCGCCGCTCGCGGGATTGCGGTCTTCGTACGTGGCACCGTCGCCGGCGTCACGCCACGCTCCACCGATCAAGAGTTGCGTCGTAGCCGGAACCGTAAGCGTCGTCATGATGATGTAGTCGTTACTCCACTCTTTCGAAAATCGTTGCAATACCTTGGCCGACCCCGATGCACATCGTGGCCAATCCATAGCGTCCTTTGCGTCGCCGCAACTCGTGCAGCAAGGTGGTGACGATGCGCGCACCGCTCGCCCCGAGCGGATGGCCTAGCGCGATAGCGCCGCCGTTGACGTTCGTCCTTTCGGGCGGCAACTCCAGGTCGCGCATGCAGGCGATCGATTGCGCGGCGAAGGCTTCGTTGATCTCGATCAGGTCGATATCCGCGATCGTCAGGCCGGCTCGCGAAAGGGCCTTTCGCGTGGCGGGGATCGGGCCGATGCCCATGATGTCCGGCCGCACGCCGACCGATGCGCTGGCGCGCACGCGAGCCATGGGGAGCAGGCCAAGCTCCGCCGCGATCTCCGCGCCGGCGAGGATCACCGCCGCGGCCCCGTCGTTCATACCCGAAGCGTTGCCCGCCGTCACCGTTCCGCCCGGGCGGAACGCGGGCTTGAGTTTGGCTAGGGCTTCGAGCGTCGTTGCCGGGCGCGGATGCTCGTCGCGGCTCACCTCCCCGACGGCAACGATTTCGTCATCGAAGACGCCGGATGCGAGCGCACGCGCGTAGCGTTGTTGCGATTCCAGCGCAAATCGGTCTTGTTCGGCGCGGCCGATGCCGTACTCGTCGGCTACGCGCTCGGCCGTCTCACCCAACGAGACCGTCCACTCCGCGGGCATGCCGGGGTTCACCATCCGCCACCCGAGCACCGTATCGACCAGCGACTGGTCGCGGCCGAACGCGCGATCGGTTTTGGTCAGCACGTACGGAGCGCGCGTCATCGATTCCACGCCTCCCGCTACGATCACGTCGGCGTCACCGCATGCGATCGCGTGCGCCGCGGCGTTGATCGCTTCGAGGCTCGAACCGCATAGGCGATTGAACGTCGCGCCCGCGACCTCGACGGGAAGCCCGGCCAACAACGCAGCCATGCGTCCGACGTTCCGATTATCCTCACCGCTTTGATTGGCGGCGCCGAAAAACACGTCGTCGATGCGGTCGTACGGAACGACCGCGCGGTCGACGACGGCGCGCACGACGCTCGCCGCAAGGTCGTCGGGACGCACCTGCGCGAGCGCTCCGCCCAAACGCCCGATCGGCGTGCGCACCGCGTCGATCACCCACACTTCGCGGCCCAGCACTAAAAGATGCCTCCGCCGATGCCCTGCGGTTCGGGTGGTTCGAGCCCCTCTTCCGGCTCGTCGAGCGCATCGAGAACCCACAGCGAACGGTGCGGTGCGAACGCGTCGCCTTCAGCCTGTGCAAGCCGGTTGAGAATGCGCGCGACCCGAGCGCCGCCGATTTCGCGTCCCCACGCAATCGGGCCGATCGGATAGTTCGTTCCCAGACGCATCGCAAGATCGATGTCGTCGGCGGTCGCAACGTCTTCGTGTACGCCGATCACGGCCTCATTGACGATCGAGCCGACGATGCGTCCGAGCACGAGGCCCGGCTCGTCGGCAACCAGCGCGACGCCTTTCCCGAGCTGTTCGAAAAGCTCTTGCGCCAGCGCTAACGCATCGTCGCTCGCCCCCGGCGAATCGGCGATTTCGACGGCCCGTTGCGATTCGAAACTGCCAAGCACGCCGTAGCCGATCAGCCGCTCGGGATGACGCATGCGCTTTGCCGCCGCTTGAGTGTCGGTAGCATACGCATCGACGAACACCACCGTTTCGGGGCCGAGAAAAGAATCCATCGATGCCACCAGCTCGCCGCGATCGCTGGTGCCGTCTCCCGTATCGATCACCATCGTCGTATCGAGCCGCAACTCATCGATCAAGTCGTCGTTTTCGATCCGTTGCACGTGCACGTACCGCTGTTCGAGGAGCTCCGCGAGTTCGTCGGCGATTCCGCCGAAACCGATGATCGCAACGACCTCGTCCTCGATCGGTTCCCCGCCGGGAGGATCGACGCGCAAGTCGAGACGTTCGGGCACGCCGTTACGATAGTCGTAGAATCCGAGCCCGCTCTTTCTCCCGAGGCGGCCTTGCGCAACCATCGCGCGCTGCAACTCGAGCGGAATCAAACGCGCTTGGTCCGTGCGTTCGTAGATCGACTCGCTGACCGCGAGATTGACGTCCATCCCAATCAAATCGATCAGCTCGAACGGTCCCATCCGAAAACCGGCCGCACGCGCCAGCGCATCGATCGTCTCGATCGGCGCTGCGCCTCTATCGAGGGCACGCAGCGCCTGAAGATAGAACGGGCGGGCGACGCGATTGACGATGAACCCGGGCGTGTCGGCGGCCAGCACGGCACTCTTGCGGCTGCGTTCCACGAACGCTCGCGCTCGCTCGATCGCGCGATCGTCCGTGCTCGCAGTCCGGACGATTTCCACCAGCTTCATCGCCGCCGGCGGATTGAAGAAATGCAGGCCGATCGCTCGTTCGGGGCGATCCAAACCGCTAAACAGCTCGGTGATGCTGAGCGACGACGTGTTGGTTGCGAGCAACGCATCCGAGGCTAACGCGCGCTCGAGCTCCGTTAAGATGCGTATTTTGAGCGAAGGGTCTTCGGGAACCGCCTCGATCGCAATCGTGGCCGCGCTGCGCTCCGGGATCTGTTCGATCCAGCGGATGCGTGATACGGCGGACGCATCGCCCGCTCGCAACGCATCGGCCTCGATGCGGGCCCGGCCCCGCTCGCGCGCGGACGCGTCCGGCTCCACGACTTCCACCGGAAAGCCGCCGCGCGCCGCGACGAAGGCTATACCGGCGCCCATGGTTCCGGCGCCGACGACGATGACAGAATCTTCCACGAAGGCTTGCAGTTCGCGACAGGAGAGGCAAACGCTTCGTGCGATACCATCCGCATGGAAAAACCGCTCTGGCACGTGCGCTCGTCCGCCCTCGTGGTCGACTCCCCATACCTGAGGCTGCGCCGCGATGCGATTGAGCTCCCGAACGGTACCTTGCTCTCGGAGTACTACGTACGGGAGTCGGAGGGCTTCGTGATGGTCTTCGCGCTGACGAAGCAGCGCGAGATCGTGCTCGTTCGCCAGTATCGCTACGGCAACGACAGCATCTCGCTCGAACTCCCGGCCGGGTCGCGCGAACGCGGGGAGGACCCGCTTGCGTGCGCCCAGCGCGAACTGACGGAAGAGACCGGCTACACCGCGCCGCGCTGGGAGATGTTCCTTCACGCGGCGGCGGAACCGGTGCGATCGACGTCGACGATGACGGCCTACATCGCATACGACGCAGAGCGTACCCACGAGCAACATCTCGACCCCAGCGAATACATCGAGGTCGAAGTTCTGCCGCTCGCCGCGTTTACGCGCGCCCTGCGCGAGGGCGCCATCGATTCAGTCGCCTGCATCGCCGCGTCGTACGCCGCGCTGGAGCGACTCGCGTCGCTCTAATCCGGCGAGAGACGCTTGCGCGCGTACCGGCCGCCGGCGCTCGCGCCCGCGGTCGCAGCACGCAGGGCTGTCAACGAACCAAACGGATAGACGCGGCTATCGCCGGATGCAACGACCGCGAACTCGGCGGCCGAGCAGCCGAACGCGCGGAGCGCCTGCGTGCATGCACGCGAAAGCACGTTCAAGCCGGTCGAATACGGGGTGAGGGCGGGCACGACGATCAAGCGCGCCGATGCGAGAAACGCCGGTGCGCTCTTGCCGCCGCCGAGCGGAATCGTGGGATGAAGGTGCCCCACGATGCGGCGCGTGCCTCCCTGCGCGACATCGTCGCCGTGCACCAACAGCCATCCGTCGCGCTCGGCGAAGAGGACGGTCTCGCCGAGAACTGCAACCCCGCGCGTCCGTCCCTCGTGATTTCCGGCCACCAGCGTTACCTCGCACGCACGGCGCAAGGCCGCAAGCGCGTCGCGGACGATCTCCGCCGCGCCCTGGCTCATCCGGCTGCCGTGGATGATATCGCCGAGAAAGATAACCTCGCGGGCGCCGCTACGCGCGACCGCCCGCTCGAGCGTGGCCAGCGCTTCTCCCGTACTCCAGAGCGGTAGCGCGCCGCCGATCGCTTCTTCATACGCCAGGTGCGCGTCGGCAACGACAAGCGCGCGAGAACGCTCCAGCCAGAGCAAGCCGTTCGGCAGCGCGACGGCGCCGAGTTGCAACACTGCCGTTGGAACGGCGGGCGTCGGCGCGTTCATCCGTACGTCAGTTCGAGCGTGGGCTCGTCGAGCGAGCCGGCCGGGAGTTTGGCTCGCTCGCCCAAGACGGCCAACACGCGATCGTGCAAGGCCTCGACCATCTCGGCCCGATCGTCCAGCACCACGCTATCGCCGAACGACGACGTGATAATCCCGAACGTGAACGGCGTCGCCGCGGGAGGATGCAGCACGCGAGGGCTTCCTTCGATCGCGGCGAGGTACGCCAGCGCCGCCGGCGCGTCGAGCAGATCGCGCGTGACCGTGCGCAACGTTTCGCGCAAAAGCGGGAACTGTGGATCGGCCTTCCACAAGCGCTCGAAAATGCGCGTGCTATTCCAGCGCTGCGTGCCGCGGCGCTGCGTGCGTCCGCCCGCGCGCCGCAACACGAGCAATCCGGTGTTGGCAACGTAACGAAAATAATTCTGCAGCAGATGCGAGCTCCGCAGCCCTTGCACCAGATCTCGTTCGAAATCGCCGGTCCCCAGCAGCGATGCCCAGAGCACGTCCGGAAGCGTCTTCCCCGGCGGCAGCGTCACGAGAAAACCGTTGTCGTCGGTGGTCAGCGTCGTATTCAAACGGGCGCTCGCGTGAATGCGGGCTCCGACGACGCGAGCCAGGGTCTCGTTGACGCGGCGTCCCGCGCAGGTATGAAACGCAACGGTTTGGCTGCGATCCATTCGATAGACTTCCAGAATCGGGCGACGCTGCGTCGGCACGTCCGAGAGCGCGAGCTGTTGCGCGACGTATCGTACCGCGAGCGCCGCCTCGGCACCCCGCAGCGCGTATCGAGCGCGCAGATAGGCCAACGCACGCCGCGGATTCCGCGCGCGCAGATGCTGCGCAACCGTCGTGCGTAAGGTCGTGATCTCGGCCGCGAGCGCCGGCGAGACGCCTTTCATATGCGAACTCCACTGCGGTACGGTTGGGCGCCCGCGATGCGGTTCGGCAACGACGCCGCTGCGCCCGATCTCCTTGACCCGCATGCTTCGCCCCGCGAGCACGAACACGTCGCCCTCGCGCAATTCGTTCGCGAACCCCTCCTCGACGCGCCCGACCTCGCCGCCGTTGGCGCGCACCATCACGTGTTGCTCGTCCGGGATCGTGCCGGCGTTGTCAAAGAATGCGGCACAAACCTCGCGGCCAAGGCCGTAGACGGCTTCCTCGTCGAAGCCGAGGCGCCGCACGTGCGCCTCGTCACCACCCGCACCGCCGCCGCTGAGATAGCGCGCGCAGCGAACGAGTTCCTCGCGCTCGAGATCTCGATACGGATAACTGCGCCGCGCGATCGCGAGCAATGCGTCGAGCGTTACCCGGCGGTCGTAACAGACATTTGCGACCATCCACTGCGCGAGCACGTCCAACGGCTCGTGTGGAATCTGTAGTTCGTCGAGAACGCCGTCGGCGATGCAGCGTTTGGTCGCGGCGGCCTCGATGATATCGTCGCGATCCTGCGCGATCACGATACCGCGCGCGATCGCGTCGGGCCGATGCCCGGCCCGGCCGACCCGCTGCAGCGTCGAAGTCATTCCCCGCGCACCGCCGACGATCAGCACGCGATCGATGTAGCCGATATCGACGCCGAGTTCGAGGCTGGAGCTGCAGACGACCGTGCGCAGCGTGCCGGCGCGTAACGCCGCTTCGACGCGATGGCGCACGCTGCGTTCGAGGGCGCTGTGGTGCACGCCGATGCGCGAATCGTAGCGCCGCGGCGCGGGCTCCTCGCCGATTTCCTCGAGCCCCGTCTGCGTTTGCAGCATTTCGTGCGCGAGGCGTTCGGCTTGGCTGCGGACGTTGGTGAAGACCAGCGACGTTCCCGTATCCTCGCACAGGGCGCTCGCCGTAGCGGCAACGGTGGTCATGGGCGCCATCGCGCCCGTAAACGGCGCGACGACTCGGAGCTGCAGCGAGCGCAACGCGCGGTGATCGACGATCTCGCACGCGCGCTGCGGCCCCACGAGAAACGCAGCCATGCGGTCGAGCGGAGAGACCGTGGCCGAGAGGCCGATGCGATTGAATCCGCCCGCGACGTCTTCGAGCGACTCCAGGGCAAGCGAGAGTTGCGTGCCGCGTTTATTTCCGGCGAGCGCGTGCACTTCGTCGACGATGACGGTTTCGAGGCTGCGCAGCGCGCTGCGATAACTCTTCATCGCCAGCATCAGGGCCAGCGACTCGGGGGTGGTAATCAGCAGGTGCGGCGGGCGAGCCAGCATGAGCCGCCGTTCCTCCACCGGCGTATCGCCGGTGCGCACGCCGGTGCGCACGAAATGCTCGCGAACGCGGCCGCGCCGTAAGGTCGCGCGCTCGGAATTGGGACGTTCGAGCAACCCCATTTCGCGCAGCGGTCGCCGCACGTTGTGCTCCACGTCGTAACCCAGAGCCCGCAGCGGTGAAACGTACAGCGCGTACGTCTTAGGGTACAACTCGTCGGCATCGCGCCGATGTGCGAGCCTCGAAACGATCGGAAGAAACGCGGCGAGCGTCTTACCCGTGCCGGTCGGCGAGCAGATCAGCAGATTGCGTCGCTCGATGCCCGGCGGCAACGCATCGCGTTGCGGGAGCGTCGGCTCGCCTAGGCGATCGACGCACCAGCGGGCGACGTCGGGGTGGAGGGCGACAAAGGGGCTATCCATGGGCTCGAACACCCGTTCGAGCCCATGGGGGCTAGTTCTTGTTCTTCGAAGTCTGCGCCCTCACGCTGCATCGTGCAGCGTGAGCCGAGGTCCACTCGACGATAGCGCGGTTCTTGGGTCGGTGCCGTCCGCCGCTGCGGCGCGGCTCGCCAAGGGCCCCTTCTGAGCCCGCTGAAGAATCACCCGCGCCGCATTCACGTCGGCATGATCGACGTGCGAACACGCGACACAGGCAAACTGTAGCCCCGAGCGATTCTCTTTTGCAATGTGCCCGCACGCGGCGCACGTTTGCGAGGTGTACTTCGGATCGACGTAGATGACGCTGCGGGCGGCGCTTTCAGCCTTCTCCGCAATCAACTGCGCGATCATGCCAAAACCCGCATCGAGCAACGCCCGATTGAGCCCGGCCTTGGCCGCAACGTTGCGGCCTGGTTCTTCGATACTCCCCTTTGCGCTGCGCGTCATATTGCGCAAGCGCAAGTCTTCCAGCACGATGACATCGTTCGCATCGATCAGCCCACGTGAGACCTTGTGCGCGTAGTCACGGCGCTGCCGCGCAACCTTCTCGTGCAGGCGCGCGAGCGTATCAATCGCCTTGCGCCGGTTCTTCCCGCGCCGCTTACGCTTGGCAACCACCCGCTGCACCCGCTCAACGCGCAGCCGTGCCTTCGCGACATGCTTCGGGTTGGCAATTAACTCGCCGTCGCTGGTGGCGAGCAACATATTCACGCCGCGATCGAGCCCAATCGCGTGCCCGGTTTCCGGCAAAGGCTCGACCGCGCGCTCGCACTCAAACTGGGCGTACCAGCGCCCGAGCTTGCAGACCAGCCACGCACGGCCAAACGGCGGCACGGCGCGCCCCTTA
>DATKQG010000060.1 GCA_035532835.1 Candidatus Dormiibacterota bacterium | reverse complement strand
GGAGCGAGGGATCGGGTTCGCTGTACGAGCGGCCGCCCGTTAGGCGCACGACGTCGCGATTGTCGGGGCGAAAGACGACCGTCAAACGCGGATCGAAGTTCGTTGTGGCGGTATTCTTCGAACGTTGGAACCAGAAGTTTCCTAGCAGGGACAGACGCTGGTTGGGCGTGTAGACGTCGCGCAGGTAATAACTGGATGACGTGAGCGTATAGGCGCCGGTTGCCGCCGGGCCGGCCGTGGGAATCAGGTTGCCGAATTGATCGAAGATCGGATACGCGACGCCCGTGTGAAGCTGATGCTGATAGTAGTAGCCCAGGCTAAGGTCGTGGCTTCCTAGCGTGAATTCGTCGCCGACGAGCGCTCCGCGCGTGCGGTAGTAGTTGCTGTTATAGGAGCTGTCTTGCGCGGCGCGATTGTAGTCCAGGCCATAGCTATCGGCAAAGCCGTCGACGGTGAATTGCGTGCGCCCGATCGCCTGCGTGAGGCGCGCATCGTAATCTTGATTGCGAATGGCCTGCCACGGGCCGGTACCGCCGCCGGCCGGACCCGACGCTCCCGCTGCGTATTGGCTAACCGGAAGGCAGCCGTAGCTCGCCGCCGAGTCATTCAGTACGGCGATCGAACCCGTGCACGTAGCGGTCGTCTGATTCGGAAGCGTTATCGTCGATTGATTGTTGTTGCCGTCGAGTGCCTGCTGGGCGCGATACGCGACGGTCTGACCGGGCAGAAAGTCTGTGTCGCCGTTCCCCGACTTATCGTCCCACGAGGTTGCCGAGTAGCCCGTCACCGAGATGCGCGTGCGCGGATCGAACGTGTACTGCAGATCCAGCAGATCGTTGTGCAACACATAGGTTCCCGCCACCGAGTAGGTATTGTTCGCGAGAGTAGCGGCCGTAAAATCGTTTCCGCGATTGCCGGTCTGCGCGATGACTTGCGGTGAAAACATGCCGTCGGTACCTTCGACGCCGTGCGCGAGTGCGTATCCGAGTTTCCCGAGGGTTCCGGTGAATTCGAGACCGGTCAGGAGCTTCTCGTTATTGCCGACGCCTTGCTGGATGACGGCGTGGGGTTCGAGCGTCGGGGTAATGGTGTTGAAGTCGACGGCGCCGGCGATGGTCGTCGCACCGTAGATGCCGGTCGCGCCCGATCCGAAGATCACGTTGACGCCGCTCAGTCCCCAAAACGGCGAGACCTGGTAGTCGAAGCCGTTTCCAAATGCGCCGATCGGACCGATCGGGTGGCCGTTCAGGAGCGTCGCGGTCTCGGTCGGATCGAAGCCGCGAATACTGACGGTGAGGTCGTCGCCGACGGCGGAACTCGTGCTCGTGTTCACTCCCGCGACGGATTGCAGCGCGTCGCCGGCCCGCATGTAGTTCTGATCCTGTAGAAGAGGAGCCGAAACGTGCGCGTTGATCGTGGTTGAGGTTTGGAGCGCTGCCCGTTGCGCTACGACCGTTGCAATCGTGCGCGGGTTTCCGTGCGAACGCTGGATCGCCGTCTCGAAGCTGACCGAGCGTTGGCCGGAGGAAATCACGATGCCCGGTGCGCGCGTCAATTCATAACCGCGCGCGTTGATGAGCACCGAATAATCGCCCGGAGCGATCGACGTAAACCGAAAGTCACCGGCGGCGCTGGTGACCGCCGTAGCTACGGCCTCGTTGCCGCGATCGAGCGTCACCTTTGCGGCGACCACCGGAAAGCCACCATCGATGTCTAAGATCCGACCGGAGACCAACGTGCCCTCGGCCGAACGAACGACGCCGGGCGATAGGGTTAGGAGCGCGGTCGCCACGAGCGCGGCGAGCGCTGCGATTCGACGAGGTGGAAACATGAAAAGTATCCTCTTGCAAACAGAGAGCGGCATATTCTCATATTCGCAGCCGGATGTTAAATCGAAGTCAACGCGAGATGAAGCGCGTATTAAATAGAGCGAGCCGCTAGTGGATAGTACGCCGCGGATCGAGTGGGCGTGGCGCAAAACCCGATGGCGATCGGTCGTGGGCGAGCGTCACGGGAACGATGCCGAGCGACGCGCACGACATCTTCGGGGGAAACGCGTTCACGACGGCGCCCGGAATCTCCGCGGCGATAGCCGGAATCGGCGCGAGGGCGCCACTCAGGCGCTGCGGATCGAATGCGCCTAGCAAATTCGTGATCGCGGGGTTGGCATCGCGTGGCCCTTCCGGCATAGAGCCGCGTTCATCGGGCAATTCGGCCATTGCGGGGAGATGGAACACCGTTTCGACGAACTTCACGATCGATGCGGTGTCCCCGCGATCGTGTACGACCGCCCCGCTCCTTGCGTACGGCGAAATGAGGATAAAGGGAAGCCGCTGGCCGTCACCGCAGGGCTTTCCGTCCGCACAACGTTCGAAGTGAGGCGGCGGCACGTGGTCGTAAAAGCCGCCGGCATCGTCCCACGTAATGACGATCGCCGAATCTTTCCAGTATCGACTGTGTGCGATCGCATTAACGAAGGTTGCGACGAACGCTTCGCCTACTTGATGATCGCTGTCTCCAGCGCCCGGATGATCGTCGTCGCCGCGATACGCCGCTTGCACCTTTGGATTGCGGTTCGCAGGTTTCCAACCGAACTCGTTGCGAGATCCACCCTTGATATAGAAAACCCCGCGATCCGGAAGCCTCCCCTTTGCGAGCGCGCCGAGCATCGCTTGCACGGGATGCACGTTCTTCCAAAATACCGGGTTGTTGCGAAGATACGCAAAATACTGCGGCGCATCGTGATGCGCTTCGAAACCTTCGCGCGCGCTGGTAGGAGAGACGTAGCCTTCTTGGTACCAGCCCCACGGGATCGCCTTACGCCCGCTTGCCGCGACCGCTTGGAGATCGCGGCGTACCCCGTCCGTATCGCTCCTCGCTAGACGGTCGGCGCTTCCCCCGAGATCGAGCATGATCGTGGCGTAACGTTGGGGGATTTGGTTCACGGCGTCCCTGTCGTCGGCAGCGTAGGGCGGATAGGCGGGGTTTAAATCGTTGACGATGGGAACGCCGCGTCCTTTGTCGTTTGCGGCCGCCGCTTGGCCAGGGTTGCGCGCCCATTGCGTCTGACCGGCTTGCCCGGCGATCGCTTCGATATTCCCCGGAGTCGACGGACCCGTCATGCCTTGGAAGATGTGGTCGAAGAGCGCGAATGCATGCGCGTACTTCCAAAGGTACGGAATCGTATCGCAGTCGTAGTGGGCCATGGTGAGCTCGCCGATACGTTGCGCGTCGGCTGCATCGTAACCCTTCGCTAACGAGACGCGCTCCTGCTCCGCGACGAAATCATCCATTTTTCCGTGGTCGAACTTGCGATAGACCACGGCGCGCGCTTGCGACGGACCCGCGATATCCGGATCGGCGATCCGAAAGGGTGCGATCCAGCGCTTTCCAATCGGATCGTACTGTCGGCGGCCGTGCGCCTTTGCCAGCGCCGTCGAGAGATTCTCCGCTCCCGGATACGTGCCGAAATAGTTGTCGAATGAGTGGTTTTCTTGGTAGATGACGAACACGTACCGCACGCGCTTGCGCAGATCGAGCAGCATCGTGGGTTTCGACGTTGTGGCGACCGCGGATGCGTGCTCGGATCGCGCCGCGAGCGTCAGGCCTGCGACGGCGCAGGTCAGCACTACCGCAGCGACGGCGGGGAACGCCAGCGGCGCCCTTCGAGAATGCTTCATGCTCCGACTTTACGCGCGAAAGATGAACGTTGGATGATGCGCGGATTGTGGATGCTTAAAGGAGCTTAAACCAACCTTCACGTTCGATGTGCCGGCTACGGGGCGGGCCAACCGCGGACCGGTAGCGGCGTTCCCGCAGCGGCGTCGGTGACGAGTAGCTCGGGGACGCCGTACCCATCGCGCAGTTCTTGCAACGGAACCTCGAGCGATGCCCAAAAGTCGAACGCGGGGCCGAACGTATCCATGCGCATGCTGCGTCCGCGCTCCCACGCGCGCCAGAATTTCTGCGGGTCCAGCCAGCCCTTGCGCGCGACCGCCACCGGATTGAATTGGATGCCCAAGTGCCAGCTATAGATGACGGGGAGGATGTGGCCGCCCATGCCCTCGGCCCGATGCATCGCCGCCGTAAACGTGGAGACGAGTATCTCCCCTTGAAAGGACGTACTGTATCCGCTGAGCAGGTGAGCCGAATCGTGCGGGAGGGCGAAGTCCGCGCTAAGCGCGTGCGCTTCGCCGGGAAAGGCGTAGTGGTTGAGGTTGTAGTGATCGTAGAACGCGCGTCCGAACGTCGAGGGCGCGAGGGCTTCGAGTGCGTGAAAGCGCGCGGCAAGCGCGGGATCCGGTGCGGCGTCGTATGGAAGAAATTGCGAAACGAAGTCCTTGGTATAATCCAAGCCGTGAATGCTGATCTCGTTCTCGCGTGACATGTCGGCGACGATCCACGCAATGTGCCCGCTCGCCGTCTGGGCGAGATCGGCCACGTAGTCGTCGGTCACGCCGAGCGCTGCCGCATAGTCGAGCGCTACGTGCAGCTTTTGGGCATCGATCGATCCGTCGATGAAGGCCATGACGGCGATCAGTTCCATCGCGTAACGACGCTCCGCGACGCCCGGCGACGCCCGGCAAGAGCGCGGCAACGCCGGCCGGCGCGACCGGCGCCACCGCCGCAAGTTCCAGCGACGGAAGGCTGAGCACGTGGAGTCCCGCGCCGACGATCGCTAGCCCGTCGGCTTGGGACTCTCCGCTACCGGCGCGTGCGACGGCGCGCATTGCCCCGAGCACCGCCATCGCCTGAGCGAGACGCAGCGGTACGAACCCGATAAAGTCGCTCATGAAACCGGGACGATTCGACGAACGCCGTTACTTACAGCAGCGCATTCGCTCGAGCGATCGCGGCGTTGAGCGAAGCTTCGCCAACAGTGGCCTGATGGTCGAGGTCTTCGAAGACCGCATACTGGGCGGTGGTCGGCCGAAGGTAGGCGAGGTCGATGTCGGCCGCGAGGTATGCGAGGTGACTGCGCAACTTGGTTGCATGCAACAGGCTGCCCTCGCTCGATTGAATCTTGAGCTGCACCAAAGCATGGATCGTCGTATCGAGCGCGGCGAGTACCGGGCGCGCCTTGGCCGGCGTCACGCGATGCGAAACCACCGCGGCATTCAGACGATCGCGCGTAGCGATCGCGCGATTGATCGTGACGTCGAGCTGGTTGAGGGTTGCGTGGATGCGCTGTTGCAGCGCCAGCCGAGCCTCGAGATCCTCGGCCGTTGCGTGCAGCCGGGGGTCGAGCGCTACGTCGAACGGCTTGGTGATCGTCGATCCGCCGGCGGTGAGGGCGACGGCATAACGGCCGGGCGTCACGATCGGGCCGTCGACGGTGTCGGGCAGGCCGCCTGCGGCGATCGGCGGTTTAAAGCCGGTCACCTCGGTGGCATCGGGGTAGCGCAGGTTCCAAACGAAGCGATTGACGCCGGCGTGGACGTCGCCCTTCGCCGTGCCGAGATGCAACGTGAAGCGGCGCACGAGTTGCCCTTTTTCATCCGTAAAGGCGAGCGTCATCGGCGTCTTCGCGCCGGTTTTCGGTAACGCGAAGATGACCGTCGCGCCGAACGGCGGGTTCTCTCCGACGTTCGGGATCAGCTTCGCATACTCGCTTGCGCCGTAGGCGTGCGTTAACCACGCTGTCTGCGGGGCGAAGAGTTGCGCCGTACTCGCATCCAGCGAGGGTTGCTTTGCGAGCTGCTCGAGGAGCGTGAGGTTGTCGAGAATCCAGAACGCACGGCCGTGGGTGGCCACCGCGATCTCACCCTGGCGAGTATCGATCGCGATGTCGCGGACTTGCACGTGCGGCAGGTTTAGCGAGAGGGGTTGCCAGCGGGCCCCGCCGTCGAAACTGGTGTAGACGGTGTTCTTCGTACCGAGGAAGAGCAGATTCGGTTCGTTCGGATCTTCGCGGACGACGAACGCATACTGATCGTTCGGCAGGCCGCCGGTCAGCGCGGTCCAATGCGCGCCGTAGTCGGTCGTGCGGTACACGTAGGGATGGAAGTCGTCCCACATATAGCGTGATGCCGTGAGATAGGCCGTCCCCGCCGCGGTGTGCGACGGTTCGATCGACGTGATGTCCGACCACATGGGCAGCCCCGGCGGTGCGGTGGCACGCCAATGCGCACCCCCGTCGGTGGTGACGTGAATCAATCCGTCGTCCGAACCTGCCCATAGCACGTTACCGTCGAGCGGTGAAACGGCCAGCGATGCGATACCGGGATAGATCTCGGCGCCGGACTGGTCGATATCGACGGGCCCGCCGCTGGGAGCCTCCGTGCGCGGATCGTTGCGCGTGAGATCGGGGCTGATCCGCTTCCAGGTCGCGCCGTGGTCGTCGCTTTGCAAGACGTACTGCGAGCCGATCAGCAGTCGTTTCGGATCCACCGGCGAGAAGATGATCGGATGGGTCCATCCGAAGCGATACTTGAGTTCGCGCGACGCGGAGCCTTCCTGATAATTCGGCCACGGGCTCACGCTTTGATACTGGCCGGTCGCCATGTCGTAGCGTAAGAAGATGCTGAAATAGCCGCTGCCGTACGTCACGTTCGGGTTGCCCGGTTCGGGAGCGACGAACGTGCTCTCTCCGTAGGCTACCCGGTGCCAGGCGCCGTCGGGGATCATGCCGTCGCTGCTGGCGCTTGGCCCTTCGAACGATCCCTCGTCTTGCTGCGCGCCATAGACGTGAAACGGAAACTGGTCGTCCAGGCTGATGTGATAGTACTGTCCGGTCGGCTGATTGTGCTCGGTGCTCCACGTCGTGCCGCCGTCGGTCGAAACCGTCGCCCCGCCGTCGTTACCTTCGAGTAAGATGCGCGGATCGTGAGGATTGATCCAGACGATGTGGTTGTCGCCGTGAGGCGGGCGCAACTTCGCGAACGTTTTGCCGCCGTTATGCGAGACCCAGAGAGCGTCGACGTTGGGCACGTAGACCGTATTCGGATTCGTCGGGTCGACGTAGATGCTCATGTAGTAGAAGGCGCGCTGGCGTAACTTCCATTCCTTGTTGACGCGCGTCCACGTTGCACCGCCGTCCGCCGATCTGAAGACGCCGCCATCCTTGGATTGCGTGATGCTGTACACCACGTTCGGTTGGCTTGCGGAAACGCTTACGCCGATGCGCCCGAGGATCGCATGCGAGTACCCCGGGTTGTGCGTGAGATTCTTCCAGTGCGCACCGCCATCCGTCGTTTTGTAGAGGCCGCTGCCCGGGCCGCCGCTGGTGAGTTTCCACGGCGTGCGATTGGCTTGCCACATCGCCGCATAGAGGGTGCGCGGATCGTGCGGATCCATGACCAGGTCGATCGCGCCGGTCTCGCCATTGACGAACAGCACCTTGTGCCAACTCGCCCCGCCGTCGGTGGATTTGAACACGCCGCGCTCGGCGTTCGGCTTGAAGACGTGCCCCATCGAAGATGCGTACACGACGTTCGGATTGTGCGGATCGACGACTAGCGAACTAATCGTGTGGGTCTCGCGAAGGCCTGCGTACGTCCAGGTCTTGCCGGCATTGACGGATTTATAAACGCCGTCGCCCGTGATGACGTCGCCGCGAATATCGCTCTCGCCGGTGCCCGCGTAGATGACGCTCGGGTTCGACTGCGCGACCGCGAGCGCGCCGATGCTGTTGCTCGATCCCGGGAGCGTACCGTCGGAGATGTTGATCCATCGATTGCCGTAGTCGGTGCTCTTCCAGATGCCGCCGTCCACCGCGCCCATGTAAAAGAGGTTGGCATCGTTCGGGACGCCGGTCACCGCGACGACCCGTCCACCGATCCAGGGCCCGATGTTACGCCACGAGAGGGCGTGCATCACCGTTTGCGGTGCAAGGGTGGGAGCGGCCGCGGCGACCGGTAATGCCGACACCGCAACGCAGCCCAGGACGAGTGCCAATGTATTGGCGCATAGACGATGGATGAGACGACGCATCGAAAGACTCCCCATAGCGTAGAAAAGCACGGTGGAAGTTCTATGCTTGCTTTTTTTCGTCGCTATCGCCGGGACCTTGGTGGCGAGTAGAATGCGAGCGACTCCGTTGCAAGCGGCGATGATATTTCGCCGCGTTGGCGGCAAGGCGTCTAGCCGTAAGGCCACGCACCACGGCGTGTACTCCTGCTCTGCGCGTTCACTCGGCCACCCAGTTGGCATTCTGCCTGATATAATCGTAGAATGAAGCGCATTGAAACCGTGCGGCTCTATCCGACATCTTCGCAAGATATAGCGCTTCATCACGCTTTGCATGTCACGCGTCATCTTTACAACGCTGCGCTCCAGCAGCGTAAAGACGCGTATCGGCTGCGTGGTGTGAGCGTCTCGATGAAGATGCAGTACGCCGAGGTGACGGCGCTACGCAAGGAATCCGCGCATCTTGCCGGGGTCTATCGCGAGATCGAAGATGCGATGCTGCGCCGGTTGGATCTGGCGATGCAGGCGTTCTTTCGGCGATGCAAGCGGGGCGAAACGCCCGGCTTCCCACGCTTCAAGGCTGCGCGCCGCTGGCGCCAGATCACCTATCCGCATGGCGATCGCGCGCTGAAGTTCGATGCGACGCAGCACCGCGTCCGCATTCCGGGCGTCGGTAGCGTGAAGCTGCGTAAGGGGCGCGCCGTGCCGCCGCATGGCCGAGCGTGGCTGGTCTGCAAGCTCGGGCGCTGGTACGCCCAGTTTGAGTGCGAGCGCGCGGTCGAGCCTTTGCCGGAAACCGGGCGCGCGATTGGGCTCGATCGCGGCGTGAATGTCTTGCTGGCAACCAGCGACGGCGAGTTCATTGCCAACCCGAAGCACGTCGCGAAGGCACGGCTGCGCGTTGAGCGGGCGCAGCGCGTGGTTGCCAAGCGTAAACGGCGCGGGAAGAACCGGCATAAGGCGATTGATGCGCTCGCACGCCTGCACGAGAAGGTTGCTCGGCAGCGGCGCGACTACGCGCACAAGGTCTCACGCGCGCTGATCGATGCGAACGATGTCATCGTGCTGGAAGACTTGCGCTTGCGCAATATGACGCGCAGCGCAAAGGGGAGTATCGAAGAACCCGGCCGCAACGTTGCGGGCAAGGCCGGGCTCAATCGGACGTTGCTCGATGCGGGTTTTGGCATGATCGCGCAGTTGATTGCGGAGAAGGCTGAAAGCGCCGCCCGCACCCTCATCTACGTTGATCCGAAGTATACCTCGCAAACGTGTGCCGCGTGCGGGCATATTGCGAAGGAGAATCGCTCTAGGTTGCAGTTTGTGTGCATTGCGTGTCATCACGCCGATCATGCGGACGTTAATGCGGCGCGGGCGATTCTTCAGCGGGCTCAGAAGGGGCCCTTGGCGAGCCGCGCCGCGGTGGCGGACGGTCCCGACCCAAAAACCGCGCTATCGCCGATTGGACCTCGGCTCACGCTACACGATGCAACGTGAAGGCGCAGACTTCGAAGACCCAAGCGGCCGGTCGGTGCGGAAAGATTGCGCCGGTGGCGAATAGACGGTGATGGCAACCGATGAGACGGCCGAGCGTTTAACCGATCGGCACGCGCAGCGCGCGCGTCTGCGCAGGCACGTCGAGCGATTGGGCTGGAAATGGGTCAATAAGGCGTCGGTGCTCGTCCGCAGCGAGCGAACGCTCCAGATCGGGCCCCGGACCGTCGTGATCCGCGGCGGCGTCCCGATCGACATCCCGGCCGACCCGACGCTCGAGTCCGGTGATGCTGCCGCAGCCGCGGCGATCGACCCGACCGTCACGGCGTTCGGCGAGATGATGGAACGCATGGCCGCAAAGATTCTAACCGAGCCCGACGACATCGAGCAGACGCGCGTCTTCGAGCGCCCGTCGTTTTTCACCGCGCTCGAAGACGCTCGCAGAGAACTCGTGCAGACGTATCAGCGCTTGGAGAATCGACGCATCGACGACCGCGTCGAGGCCGAGCTCGGCCTGCACTTCTACCTCGAAGGCTTTACGACGCAGGAACGCAGCCTCGAATACTTCGTCGGTCCGACGAATTCGGGTAAGACGCACGCGGCCATCGAGCTGCTGCGGGCCGCGAAGAGCGGCGTCTATCTCGCGCCGCTTCGACTGTTGGCGCTCGAAATCTACGAACGATTGAGCGACCTGCACGTCGCGACGTCGCTGGTCACCGGCGAAGAACGCATCCTCCATCCGTACGCGGAACACACCAGTTCCACCGTCGAGATGGTCGATCTTTCGCGCGAGGTCGACGTCGCGGTCGTCGACGAGGCGCAAATGCTCGAGGACGCGCAGCGCGGTTGGGCCTGGACGCTCGCGATTTCGGGCGTCCGCGCCAAGCGCGTCGTGCTCTGCGGATCCGAAGAAGGCCTACGCGCAGCGCACCGCTTGGCGGAACGCTTGGGCGTAACGCTCACCGAACGCCGTTTCGAACGCAAGAATCCCCTGCGCGTCGTGCCCGCGGTGCCGCTAACGGCATTACGCCCGGGTGACGCGGTCGTCGGGTTCTCGCGTTCGGCCGTCGTCGAGCTCCAATCGGAGATCGGGCGGCGCGGATACTCCTCGGCGGCGATCTACGGCTCGCTCTCACCGCTCGTTCGCCGGCGCGAAGCCGAGCGTTTTCGAAGCGGCGCCGCCGACATACTCGTGGCGACCGACGCCATCGGCCTCGGCCTCAATCTGCCGATCCGCCGGATCATCTTCGCCGAAGTCGAGAAGTACGACGGCGTCGCTTCGCGCCTGCTCTCGCCGCAAGAAGTTCGCCAAATCGCCGGGCGTGCCGGCCGTTACGGCATGCACGAAGAAGGCCTAGTGACCGCGCTGGACGCACGCGACGTCGCGCTCTTGCGCCGCAGCATCGAACGTGAGAGCGAGCCGCCCCCGGCGCAGCCGATCTGGATCTCGCCGACCGACGAGCATCTACGCCGCCTCGGGACGATTATCGGCACCAATCGCGTCGGCCGCCTATTGCAGTTCTTCCAAGAGCGCGTGCTCCGCGACACCGATGCGGGCCTGCGCATCGCGGATCTGGGCGATACGATCGAGGTCGCGCTCGCGCTGGAACTCTCGCCCGAGTTTCTCTCGCTGCCGTTCGAGGTGCGCTGCACCTACAGCCGCGCGCCGGTCACGACGCGCGGCCAGAGCCTCAACGTCCTCGCGCAATGGGGAGCGCAGCACGCGAGCGCGGGGATCGTCGACGGCGCCGAGCTGATGCAAGCCGTCACCGCGCGCGACCGCCTGCTGCTGTACGAAGATCGATCGCGTCTGGCCACGCTCTACCTGTGGCTCGCGCAACGCTTCCCGAACGTCTATGCGAATCAAGAACGCATCGGCGCCATACGCGAGAGCATCGACGACGATATCCACGGCGCGCTCTTGGAGAGAGGCACGCGTTCGAAGAGAAGCGCAACGCGCGTGAAACGCAGTCGGCCCGCTACTAGGCCCGCTCCGCGCCGTCGCCGTTAGCGGCCGGGTAAAGCGCCCGGGGGTTGGGGGACCTGTGATTTTTGTGCAATCGACATGGATGTCGACTTCCTTTGAAATGTTGCACAAAAA
>DATKQG010000059.1 GCA_035532835.1 Candidatus Dormiibacterota bacterium | reverse complement strand
ATCCGAAGAACGCGGAGAGAACGGGCTGCAACGCCAGCCGCGCGAGATCGTCTTTAGCGATGCCGATGCACGCGCCGTTCAGGACCAGGTCTATCAATGGGCCGATACCGCCACCAACGGCCAGTCCGCCCAGCCCAACGCGCTCCCAACGCCGTTCAACCCGGCCCCGTTCCCGAATCTCCCCTCCGGAGCCCCCACCCCGCACCCGTAGCGGTAATAGCGGGCTACATCACTCGGAGGCACTACCTTCGTCACGGCGCACGTCGAGACACAGCTCGATGACTTCGCGAGCATTGGTAAGACACTCTTCGATCGTCTCTCCCTGTGTGTGCGCTTCAGGGAAGGCTGGAATGTGGACGCTAAAGCCCCCCGCGCCCGGCTCGGGTTCAAGCACAATGGCATAACGTTGCCAGCCTAGGATTGCCGATACGTCTTCGGCGAGAATCGCCCCAGGAACGGCATACAACGCTTGACGTTATACCGCTTTCGTTATATGCTTGACGTGTGATCGACAATTTTCATGATAGCGACACCGAGGCGATCTTCAATCAAATCCGGGTCCCTCGCTTCGCTGCGTTTGAAAAGGTCGCGATCCGTAGGCTCTTTCAACTCGCCTCCGCCACCTCACTCGCGGACCTGAAAGGCCCCGGCCTTCAACTCGAAAAGTTGAAGGGTGACCGCGAAGGGCAGCGCAGCATCCGCATCAATCAAAAATGGCGCGTGTGCTTTGTCTGGGAAGACGGGCATGCCAACAACGTCGAGATCACCGACTACCACTAATGCACAAATTCACGCTTCGGATTCTTAATGTCCAACGGGAGGCCCGATTCTTATGACGACTCATATTGCGCCGCCGCATCCCGGCGAAACGCTTCTGGAAGACTTCATGCTTCCACTCGACCTGTCAGCGAATCGGCTCGCACACGATCTTCGCATCCCGTCCACGCGCATCGGGGACATTGTTCATGGCCGTCGCGGAATCACCGCCGACACCGCACTACGCCTTGCACGCTATTTCGGAACGTCGCCCGAATTCTGGATGAATCTCCAGACCCTCTATGATTTACGTACCACCGCAGGTGCGAAGGCGCAGGAGATCGCCCAAGACGTACGTCCGCGCGAGACGGCGGTTCACTAGCGCTTAAGGCTAGGCGGCCGTCCAGTCTTCGATGCGTAGGGCCGGCACCTGGGCGAAGGTGCGGTCGTTCGTAACCAGCACCGCATTGGAGCCCAAAGCGTGCGCGGCAATGAGCATATCGAGCGGGGCGAGGGGCTTTCCGCATCGGGCGATTTCAGCCCGTACGGCACCGTAGTGTTCCGCAATCCCAGCATCCCAAGGCAGCACGTCGACGCGCAGCAAGAACTCCCAAACGAGCGCCTGGAGGCGTTTGGCTTCCGGCCGCTTTGCCAGGCAGTAATGTAATTCGCCGGCAGTGACCGCCGAAATGCACAGGGACGCCATCGGCACCGATATGACGCGCCGAACGACGTTTGGCTGCTCCCGTATCAAGCCGCTCACGGTATTGGTATCCAGCATGTATCGCGTCAATCAATACCTTCAAGCGGGTCGCGATCGTGCATCTTCTGGTCGCGTTCCTCGGCAGCCAAAAAGCCGTCTGGAATGTCGGTGCCCTTGAGGGAGGCGAAGAAGCCATCCCAACTCGTGGGCTTGCGCGACAGAATCACATCGCCTGTCTCGGCGTCCCTACGAATGAACACTTCCTTGGCGTCGAACCTGAAGGCCGCGGGTAAGCGTACCGCTTGGCTGCGGCCGTTCGTGAACAGCTTGGCGATGTGGCTCATGATGCTCTCCCAGCGGCGGTATATATCAAAGTATATATCATGCCACACTTGGAGAGCAAGCCAGCTCTAGCGGATCGTGATGGGGATGCCGCGGGAGGCTTGGTCGCCGGCGGAGTTGCGGGCGATCACCTGCATGGTGTAGTTGCCGCGAAAAAAGACGGGGACGTTGGGCACGGTATACGCCATCGCAAACCGGCCGACGCCGACCTTCTGCATATCGATGCTGTAGGTGGCGATCCGCACCTCGACGCTCGCGACGTTGGAGCTGGTGAGCACCGTGCCGGAGATCGTCTGGCCCGGATGCATCGTGCGCTGCGATACCGAGACGCTCACGATTTTAGGTGCCGCATCCGCCGGGCGAATGGGGACGCGTTTGGGTGCCGGTGCCGGTGCCGGGGTCGGAGCCGCGGCCGGGCTCGGCGGAGCGCTCGCGGTCGCCGTCGCGGCGGGCACGGCGGCAGGCGCGGTGGTTGCGGCCGAGCCGGGCGCGCCGGTGGAAACGGCCGATGCCGCAGGTACCGGTGTTTGGGCGGCCCGCGAGAGCGGAGCCACGGACGGGGCGATGCTGGGCGTGGCGCTCGCCGGAGCCGACGTCGGCACGCGGACTTCGCTCACCACCGCGGCGGGCGAGGCCACGGGCGCAGGGCTACCCGCGGCGGATTCGTGCGTCGCCGGGGTGCACGAGGCGAGGATGGCCGCCGGCAGGCAAGCGGCGATGAAGAACTTCGATAGGTTCACGGTGCCGGAAGGTTCGAGGTGCGCAACGGACTTTCCGCGCAGGGAGTCGAAGCCGCGCCCCGATGCAAGAGCGCCCGTCCGGCCGCTTGGCCCTGAGCGTCGTGGTCCCGCTCTTCAACGAAGAGGACAACGTCGTACCGCTCCTCGATCGCGTTTACGCGATCCTGGAACGGCTCCCGCCCGAAACCACGTTCGAGGTGGTGCTCGTCAACGACGGCAGCAACGATCGCACCCTCGCGCGCATTCGCGAGCAGCTTCCGTTACGAGCGAATCTCGTGCTCGTGAATCTCTCGCGCAACTTCGGCCACCAACTCGCGGCCTCCGCCGGTATCGATATCGCGACGGGCGATGCCGTCATCCTCATGGACGGCGATCTACAAGACCCGCCCGAACTCATCGATGCCTTCCTCGCGAAATATCGCGAGGGCTACGACGTCGTCTATGCCGTGCGCAGAACGCGCAAAGGCGAAAGCGCCTTCAAGTTGCTCACCGCGCGCATTTTCTATCGCACGATCAAGCGCCTCACCAAAGTCTCCATCCCCGTCGACACCGGAGATTTCCGCTTGATGAGCCGCCGCGTCGTCGATGCCCTCAAACGCTCGCCCGAACGCCACCGCTTTTTACGCGGCATGGTGAGCTGGGTCGGCTTCAATCAAACCGGCATCGAATACGATCGCGACGAGCGCCTCTCCGGCGTTACGAAATACCCGTTTACGAAGATGATCCGCTTCGCGATCGACGGCATCACATCGTTCTCCGACGTACCATTACGCTTCGCATCGTATCTCGGCTTCATCTCGAGCGCGGCCGCGTTCATTTACGCGCTCATCGTGGTCGGCTACAAACTCTTCAGCCTGCACCCGCCCGGCTACACCAAAGGCTGGGCCTCGCTCATCGTCGCCATTATCTTCCTGGGCGGCGTCCAACTCATCAGCCTGGGCATTCTCGGCGAGTACATCGGCCGCGTCTACGACGAAGTCAAAGGCCGCCCGCTCTACCTCATCGCCGAAATCGAACGCTCGTAGCGCCTGCGCCCTAGATCGTGGCGTAGACGAGCGGGTGCGGCGTCGGGCGTGCATCGCCGATCGCGATAGCGGTTTGTACGTGCGATCCATTCACGTGCACGCCATAGCATTCGGCGAGCAGTTGCCCGCGCTCGACGCGATCGCCGACGCGCACGTTAAGGCGGATACCTGCGGTCGGCGCCTTAGCGCTCCACTCGCGGGCGAGGTTTCCGAGCGCCACCGCATCGATGCGCTCGACGTAGCCGTCGCGTTGCGCGTTCACCGAGTGCGTGCGTTCCGGTAACGCCAACGCCTCCAGCGCGTGACGACTGCCCCCCTGCGCTTCGATGAGCTCCACGAATTTTTCGTACGCGCTGCCGCTATCGAGCACGCTCGCGGCCAAAGCGCGCGGTTCATCGATGCCGGCAAGTTCCAACATTGCGGCTGCAACCTGAAGGCACAGCTCGCGTACGCGCGCGTCGAGAATGCGGCCACGCAAGAAATCGCGCGCTTCGATCACTTCGATGCCGGTCCCGATCGAATGGCCGAGCGGCTCGTTCATATCCGATACGATCGCTTTCGCGCCGCGGCCGAATTCGCGCGAGATATCGACGAGCGCTTGCGCGAGTTCGATCGCTTCGCGCGGGGTCCGCATGAACGCTGCCGAACCGCACTTGACGTCGAACACGAAGCGATGCGCGCCGCCCGCGATTTTTTTCGATACGATCGACGAAGCGATCAGCCCGAGGCTCGGTACGGTTCCGGTGCGATCGCGCAGATGATACAAGCGCTTATCCGCGGGCACGAAGGCATCGCTCTGGGCCGCGATCGCGCAGCCGATGCGCTCGACTTGCGCGACGAACGCATCCATAGGCAGCGCGGCGTTGAAGCCCGCGATCGTTTCGAGCTTATCGATCGTGCCGCCGGTGTGGCCTAGGGCACGGCCCGAAAGCTTCGCGACGCGCACGCCGCACGCGGCCACCAACGGCACGACGATCGGCGAGACGATATCGCTCACGCCCCCGCTCGAGTGTTTATCCACGACGATGCTGTTGGACGGATACTGCAGCGTTTGGCCGCTTGCGACCATCGCTCGGGTGAGCGCGGTCGCTTCGGCGATCGTCAGGCCGCGCCACACGCAGGCCATCGTCATCGCCGCCATTTGAGCGTCGTCGACCGCGCCGGCCATATAGGCGGCCACGATCGCGTCCCAGAGCGACGGCTCCAACTCTGCGCCCTCGCGTTTACGCTCGATCGCCTGGCGCATCGCCCGTTCGTCCATCACGATCCCGGATTTCGCGAACGCGAACGCGAAGCCCGCCAACGTGCACTATCAGCCGGTCGTCGATCAGATCTCGGTTCGCGTTCCGCTCGACCCGTTGATGGGCATGGTTTTTGTCGCACTTTTCGCCGCGACCGCGCTCCTGACGATGCGCCGCGCGAGCTACGGGCTGGCCTTGCTGCTCTTCGTCACGCCGTTCGCGCTCTATCGCGATGCGTTCGGGACGACGATCACGCTGCCGAAGGTGGTGCTGGTGGGCGTGATCGTCGGCTTGCTCAGTTATGCCGGGATACTCCGTTTTCTGCGCGAGCGCGAGTTTAGAGGCATCGCAATCGCCTTAGCTGCGCTCTGCGCGGTGACGCTGCTCACGATCGTCACCGCACTCCATCCGACGCCGGTGTTGCGCGAAACGTTGAAAGCCGTCGAACATCTCGTGCTCTTCGCGGTGGCGTACGTCGCCTATCGCCTGGACCCCAACGATACGTTGTTGCTTCGCGCGCTCTGCGCGTCGGTCGCGTTGGTCGCGCTCTCGGCACTCGCGCAAGAAGTTGTGGGCGCGCCGTCGGCGCTCGTGCTCGGCGATACCATCGTGCCGCGCATCGCCGGCGCGCTCGAAGGGCCCAATCAACTCGGTGGATATTTGGAACTCGCGATCGCGGCGATCGGAGCTTGGGCGATGGAACGCCCCGGGAAGCTCGTCGCGCTATGCTTGGCGCTCGCGGGCTGCGCCGCCGTTCTCACGTTTTCGCGCGGCGCGGCGGTTGGTATCGCCGTCGTGTTGATCGTGCTCGGCATCGTTCGGCGAGACCGCTGGTGGCGCGCGGGCGGCCCCGCATTGGTGGGAATCGGGATCGGCGGATGCGGCGCAACCGCGTGGGGACTCGTCGCGCATTCGTTCGGCTTCGCCCGCGTGGAGGCCGCGACCGATTATTCGGGCGGCGTCGGCAATCGGCCGGAGTTGTGGCGCGCGGCCTGGACCTTTTTTCGCACCCATCCGTGGCTTGGCATCGGCGCCGGTAACTATCAGCTCGAACTCGATCGCGCCGGCGTGTACGGCGTGCGCACGCATGCCAATAGTTGGTACCTGCAGGCATTGGCCGAGGGCGGCATCGCCCTCTTCGCCGCCACGCTTGCTTTCATCGCGAGCGCGATCGCAACGCTGCGCGCGCACCTGCGCGACGCGCAGCCCTGGGCGCTCGGCGCCTTTGCAGCGACGATCGCCCTGTGCGTCCATCAAACGGTCGACTACCTCATCTTTTATCAAAAAATCGGCACGCCCTGGATGCTGGCCATCGGTTTGGGCGCGGCGGCCATCTCCGGTCGTACGCGTTCGCGGCCCGAGTCTGCTATAATCAGCGATTCATGACGACGACGCTTGCCCCAGAGGCCTCCCGCCTGCACGATGCGCTCGTGCGGGCAATTCCGGCTTCGAGCCGTGCGCTGCGCGGCCTGATCGATCGGCTGGCGACTCGGCGCGGCACCTACGCGCTGCACGAAAGCGTCTCCGGCGCGCGGCCCGCGCTCCTGGCCGCCATCCATCGCGAACTCGACGGACAGATGTTGGTCGTCATGCCGACCGCCGACGTTGCCGAACGCGCCTTCGCCGATCTGCTGTATTACCTCGGAGAGGACGATCCCAAAACCGTAGCGCTCCTGCGTTCGCGCGATGAATCGATCGGAGCGCTCGAAAGCCCTTCCGATCGCAGCGCGCGCATCACGCTCCTGGCCGATCTCGCCGACGGAACGCCGCGCATCGTGCTCGCGCCCGTATCGGCGCTGCGTCAGTACACCATGCCGCCCGCCGCGTTCTCCGAACTGCGCTTCACGCTGCGATGCGATGAAGAGACCGGCTGGGATACCACCCTCGGTCGCCTCTATCGATTGGGCTACGTTCGCACCGACGTCGTCAGCGCGGTCGGCGAGTATGCGGTGCGCGGCGGCATCTTGGATCTGTTTGCCGCCGCATCGGATCGGCCGGCGCGCATCGAATTTTTCGGCGATACCGTCGAGAGCATTCGGAGTTTCGATATCGCCACGCAGTTGAGCGATACGCCGCTCGAAGCGTTGCGCATCGACCCGTGGAGCGAGATACCGCGCGACGCGCACCATCGCGAGAGTGTGTTGGAGCGCTTCGCCGGCCCGGCAAACGTCCGCGACGCGCTCGCAAGCTACATCGAAGGCGGCGACGATTTGCCGGATGCGTGGCTGCCGCTCGCATTCGACGAACGGGCGACGCTCCTGGATTACCTGCGCCCCGAAGGCATCGTCGTGCTGGACGAGCCCGGCATGCTCGCAACGATCGAACGCGCGCTCGACGAAGAGCACTCGCGCGAGCAGAGCGTCTTGCTTGCGGGCGTTGAATCGGGCGAACTCTCGATCCGCGATTCGGAAGTTGCCGAGGCGCTTCTTGCCGACGTTGCGGTCGCCCATCCCACTCTTGCCGAGCTCGCGCCGCACGTTGCGGCGCACCCCACGCTCGTGCTCGCCGGCGGGATCGATCCCGACGCCGCGGGCGCGTTCGTACCGGCGGTTTTGGAAGCATTCGTCCTGGAATCGCGGCCGGCCGAACACTTCAATCGGCAGATCGAACTCTTTTCGCAATCGGTTCGCGAATGGGTCGCGCAGGGCGAGACCGTTGTGATCGTCAGTTCCGGCGTCTCGCGAACGATCGATCTGCTGCGCGCGGCGGGGATTACTGCCGAGCGGGGCTTGCGGCCGGCAAGCGACGGGCGCGCGGCGTTGCTGCGCGCGGCACCGGCCGGCCACGGCTACGTCGTGGTGGATCACGGCAATATCGAGAGCGGCTTCGCCATTCCGGATCTGCACCTGCGAGTGCTCGGCGATCGCGAAATCTTCGGGCAGCCTTCGAAACGCATCAAACTGCGTGCCGTCAAAGAAGGCGTGCCGGTCACCCTCGCGGACCTGAAAGTCGGCGATTACGTCGTCCACGCCGTGCACGGGATCGGCCAGTATCTCGGGCTGCGCACCGAGACGATCTTGGGCGCGACGCAAGATTATTTGGATCTGAAGTATTCGGGCACCGATCGCATGCTGGTGCCGGTTACCCAGATGCATCAGGTCACCAAATACTCCGCGGCCGAAGGCCAGTCGCCGCGCCTCTCCAAGATGGGCGGCGTCGAGTGGGCGCGCGCGAAGACGCGCGTCTCCGAATCGCTGGCGAAAATCGCCGAAGGCTTGGTGGCGCTGTACGCCGAGCGGGAACTCGCGCGCGGACACGCATTCGGGCCGGATACGCCGTGGCAGGCCGAACTCGAAGAATCGTTCCCGTACGATCCCACCGTCGATCAGAAAAAAGCGATCGACGCCGTCAAAGCCGATATGGAGCGCCCGCAACCCATGGACCGCCTGGTCTGCGGCGACGTCGGCTACGGAAAAACCGAGGTGGCGATCCGCGCCGCCTTCAAAGCGATCGCGGATAAAAAGCAAGTGGCGGTGCTGGTGCCGACCACGCTGCTCGCGGCGCAGCACTATCGCAGCTTCTCGGCGCGCTTCGCCGGATTTCCGGTGCGCATCGACGAGCTCTCGCGCTTTAAAACCAAAGCCGAACAGCGCGAAACGCTCCGCGACCTCGCGCTGGGCAAAGTCGACGTCGTCATCGGCACCCATCGCTTGCTGCAAAAGGATATCGTCTTTAACGACCTCGGACTCATCGTCGTCGACGAAGAGCAGCGCTTCGGGGTGATGCACAAGGAGCGCCTCAAGGAATACCGCGCCAGCGTCGACGTGCTCACGCTCTCGGCTACGCCGATTCCGCGAACGCTGCATATGTCGCTAGTGGGCGTACGCGACCTCTCGCTGATCCAAACGCCACCGAAAAACCGCATGTCGATCAAGACGATCGTCGTGCCGACGAGCGACGCGATCGTCCAACACGCGATCATCGCCGAACTCGACCGCGGCGGCCAGATTTACTATCTGCACAATCGCGTCGAATCGATCTACGCGGTCAAGAACGCGCTGGAGAAACTCGTGCCCCGCGCGCGGATCGCGATCGGTCACGGCCAAATGACCGAGAGCGAACTCGAGCCGGTGATGCAATCGTTTATCGAGGGAGACACCGATATTCTGGTCGCCACGACGATCATCGAGAACGGCATCGATATCCCCAACGTCAACACGATGATCGTGAGCGATGCCGATCGTTTTGGGCTCGCCCAGCTCTATCAACTGCGCGGAAGAGTCGGCCGCTCCAACCATCAAGCGTATTGCTACTTGCTGTATCAGGGCCATAAAGCGCTTAGCGACGACGCGAAAGCGCGCCTCGAGGCGATCCGCGAGTTCACGCACCTGGGCTCGGGGCTGCAGATCGCTATGCGCGATCTCGAGATCCGCGGTGCCGGCAATTTGCTGGGTGCCGCGCAATCGGGCTTCATCGCTTCGGTCGGCTTCGATACCTATTGCCAATTGCTCGCCGACGCCATCGCCGAGCGGCGCGGCATGGGGACGGCCGTCGAAGACCGGCGCGAGGCCGTGATCGACGTAAAGATCAGCGCGTTCATTCCCAACGACTACATTCCGCAAGTCTCGCAGAAGATCGCCGTCTACCAGCAACTCGCCAAGGCGCGCACCGTGGACGCCGTGCGCGAGATCGCGGCCGGCGTGCGCGATAGGTTCGGCGCGTTTCCCACGCCGCTCGAACACCTCATCGAACTTACCGAGCTGCGCGCGATCGCTTTACAGAAACACGTCACGCGCGTCATCGTCGATGAGAAGCGCCTCACACTCGGAGTCGGCTCGAGCTTTATTTTGGGGCCCGCCGCAATTCCGAAGTTCCAATCGCTTACCAAAAACAAATTCCGTTTTGCCGAAGGCAAGATCTTGGTCGATCTGCCGCCGATTCCGCGCGAAGGCAGGGCCGAAGGCGTCTGGATGCCGCTGTTGCGTAGCTTGCTCGAAGCGCTCTAGCGTTTCAAACCGGCGGATGCCGGGTAATGAGCCCGAAACATGGTGCCCATTTGCCGCTAAGGCTATCTCGAAGTATCGCGTCGCTTGAATCGGCGATCCTGGTCATCATATGGCCGGGTGCGGTCGCGCCGTCGCAGGATGCGCCGGCGAGCGGCGGCAACGTGCTGAGGATATCGGCATGAGATGGAGCTTTGAATCGCAAGACGCCAACGGCGCGTACGGCGCGCGAAGCGACTTGGTCGCCTATCTTGAGTCGCGCGCCAATCACGATTCGGATGTCCCGGCGGCGGCCCTGATCTTCGGCGAACTGGTCGGTAACGTGGTGCGGCATGCGCCCGGCCCGATCTCCATCCACGTGCACTGGGAGAACGGGTTTGCCGTATTGACGGTACGCGACCAGGGGCCCGGTTTCGAGTGGTCGGGGCGCCGGCAACTCCCGGACGTGCTCGCCGAATCCGGTCGCGGACTCTACATCGTCCAGACGGTCGCTCGCTCGCTTAAAGTACGCCGGCTGCCGCACCGCGGAACCGAGGCCGTCGTGCTATTGCCCGTTTCGCTCCGTCCTGCGGCTCAACGCGCCTGAGAGGACCTCACCGCTTCCGAACGAACCCCGCCGACGTGGCGTCGCTCTGGCGCCGCGTCTATTCACTCTGACGTTATCCCACTGGAGCCGACCATGTCGAAAGCCCACCGCATACTCGCGGGCCTCGCCACCGCTCTTCTCGCCGGCACGCTGGTTGCGTGTTCGGGCGGCGGAACGATCGCTACCGTTAACGGCCAAGCGATCAGCCAAGCATCGTTCGATTCGAAGCTCGAAGGTAGCCCGGCCGCGCGCGGTACGCTGCAGCAGATGGTGCAAGAAGCGCTCATCGAGCAGTACGCGAAGAACAACAACATCAACGTCACCGACGCGGATATTACCGCGCGTGAAGACCAGCTCAAGGCGAACTTCCCCAACGGCTCGTGGGGTGACATGCTCAAGGCGCGCGGCTTAACCGAAGCCGACGTCCACAACGCCCTGCGCGAGCAAATCATCCTCGATAAGGCTGTCGGCGGAAGCGTCAAGGTTTCCGACGCGCAGATCTCCGCGTACTTCGCGAAGAATCACGCCGCGTTCGATAAGCCCGCACAAGTGGACGCGCGCCACATCTTAGTACCGGATCTCGCAACCGCGAACAAGATCGAAGCACAGCTCAAGGCGGGCGCGAAGTTCTCCGCCCTGGCCAAGCAGTACTCGATGGATCCCGGCAGCAAGGATAAGGGCGGCGAGCTCGGTTGGTTCCGCCGCGGCCAGATGGTCCCGGCATTCGACCAGGCCGCATTCTCGCTCCCGATCGGCAAGATCAGCGCTCCGGTGAAATCGCCGTTCGGCTACCACATCATCCAGGTCGAAAAGCGTCAGCCCGGCGTCAAAGCCACGCTCGCCAACACGCACGACCGCATCGCCGACCTTCTGCGCCAGCAGCAGGAAGCTCCGCTGATCCAGCCGTTCCTGGCCGGTCTGCAAGAGAAGGCGACCATCACCGTCAACGACCCCCGCTTCGCGGGGCTCTTCCCGTCGCCGCCGCCGGCCGCTGCACCCGCAGCCTCGGTTGCGCCCGCCGCTTCCTCGTCACCCTAGGGACTTTATCCGTCAAAGCTGAAGCTTTGCCGGCTAAAGTCGCCAAAAGCGGTCGCCCTGTGGGCGGCCGCTTTTGCTATCCGAGGGTAAGCAATAGCGCTATCCGGGGGTAAGGGGGGTGGGCGGAGAATGAACGGCGACTGATGATGGTGCGAATCGTGGGGCTCGGCCCCGGCGATCCTAGTTTGATGACGCTCGGGAGCGTGGATGCGCTGCGAAGCGTCGCGCATGCGCTCGTGCTTTTAGCCCCGGCCGATCTCCAATCGTATCTTGCAAGCGCGGGCGTCGCGCTCACCGACGACGTCGCAACGGACGCGGCGCTGATCGTGCGCGGCGGCACCGACGAAATCGAACGCTTCGCCGTCCGCATCGATGCGATGCGCGAGCGCGGCGATCTCGGGATCGGCGTGCTAGGCAACCCGCTCTCCGATTTTCCGGGCCTCCCGCTATTACTACGCGCTCTCGAAGCGCGCGATATCGAAACCGCGATCGTGCCCGGCATGCCGCACGCAACGCTGTCGGCGTCGATCACGATGCCGCTCGTACCGCTTCCGCCGCAGTCCTCGCACTATTCGTGGGACGATCTCATCGAAATCATGGCTCGCCTGCGCCTGGGCTGCCCGTGGGATCGCGAGCAAACGCACCGCACGCTGGTTCCCTACCTCATCGAAGAAACGTACGAAGTGGTCGAAGCGATCGAGAACGAGGATGCGAGCGAACTCTGCGAAGAGCTCGGCGACCTGTTGCTGCAGATCGTCTTCCACGCGCAGTTGGGTTCCGAGACCGGGGCATTCACCGTGGCCGACGTGATTGATGCGCTCTCGAACAAGATGGTCCGCCGGCACCCCCACGTGTTCGGCAGCGCCGTTATCGAAGACGTCGATTCGCAGTGGCGTAGCTGGGAGAAGCTCAAGTCGCAAGAAAAGACCGGGCAGAAACGCGCCAGTCGCCTCGACGGCATCCCGAAGCATCTCGGCGCCCTGCAACGCGGGCAACGGATGCAAGAGAAAGCGGCGCGCGTCGGCTTCGACTGGCCCGATATCTCGGGCGTTTTGGATAAACTGCACGAAGAGCTAACCGAGCTTAGCGAAGCCCGCCGGGCGAAGAACGACGACGACCACGTACGCGAAGAACTCGGCGACGTCTTCTTCACCATCGTCAATCTCTCGCGCGCGCTCGGCATCGATGCCGAAGCGGCGATGCGCGAAGCCAACGAAAAATTCTACCGGCGCTTCCGGTTTATGGAAGAACGCGTCGCCGCAAACGGCAAGGCGCTCACCGATCTATCGCTCGTCGAACTCGAGGAATTATGGCAACAGGCGAAGACCCAAGCAGCCTGATTCGGCTGCGCATGAGCGCGCACGACGCGCACTACGGAGGTGATCTCGTCGACGGCGCGCGGATGCTCGCCCTATTCGGGGACGTCGCAACCGAATTGCTCATCCGCATGGACGGCGACGAAGGGCTGTTTGTCGCCTACGATTCCGTCGAGTTTCTCGCCCCGGTCTATGCCGGCGATTATATCGAAGCGCGCGGCCGCATCGTGCACGTCGGCACGTCGTCGCGCAAGATGGAGTTCGAGGCGCGCAAGGTGATTACCGCGCGCACCGATATCTCTCCCAGCGCCGCCGATGCCCTAACCGAACCGACGATCGTTTGCCGCGCGAGCGGCACCTGCGTCACACCCCAAGCGAATAAGCGCATCTAATCACGTTTTGCGAAGGAGCGTCCATGATCGCGATCACCGTCGCCTACCAAGCCGGCAACAAGATGAACACCGATTACTATTACGGCTCGCACGTTCAGATGGTCGAAAATACGCTCACCGAATACGGGCTCAAAGCAAGTGAGGTGCGCAAAATCGTCGGCACGCCCACCGGCGACCCGGCGCCCTATCAAATCATCACCACCCTCTACTTCGAGAGCATGCAAGCCTACAGTACGGCGATGGCGAGCGACGCAGGCCGCCACGTGCTGGACGACATCAAGAACTTCTTCGAAGGCATGCCCGATATCATGATCGGCGAAGTGTAGCGAACGTCTACACGAGGCGCGCGTGCGTCTTCTTCTGCCACACCAGTTTATAGTACGTAAACTGCGCGCAGAGCACGAAGGCGTATGAGATCGGGTAGCCCATCCAGACGCCGCGCAAACCGTAGTGCTGCATGAGGATGAACGCCGCGGGTACTTCGACCGCCCAGATGGCGAAGATGCCGTTGATCGTGGGCCAGAGCACCGTGCCGCTGCTGCGCATCACGCCGCTGATGACGGCGCTGTTACCGAAGAGCAGATAGCTCCACAGCGTAATCACCAACAGGCCGTGGGCGACTTGGATCGTCGCCGGGTCGGTGATGAACCAACCGATCAAGACATCCGCGAAGATGTAGCAGATCGCGATGAGGATGCCGCCGATGATGTAATTGAGCATCACGGCCGAACGCACGACGCTCCCGAGTTTGTCTTCGCGCCGCGCGCCGATGCACTGTGCCCCGAAGATCGAAGCCGCGATGCTGATCGATATCGCCGGAAATTGCACGTAGCTGATAATTTGGTTGACGGCCCCGTATGCCGCCGTGGCGTTAGCGCCGAAGCGATTCACGAAGCTGATCACCGCAATCTCGGCGAGCGAGACCATGATCACCTGCAAGCCGGTCGGCACGCCGATGCGCACGACCAGCCAGAGAATCTTCGGGTCGAAGAGCATATCGCGCGCCATCTCGGCATCGAATCGCAGTGGATGTTTCGTGCGCGAGAGCATCACCAGCATCGCCGCGAATGCGATCCCCTGGCTGAGCAATCCGGCGACGGCCGCGCTGACGACGCCGAGCTGCGGCAAACCGAACCAGCCACGAATGAGCGCTGGGGTAAAGAGAATCGTCAATACGGTGCTGACGATGAGAAACCACAACGGCGTCTTCGAATCGCCGGTGCCGCGCAGAAATGTCGTGAAAACCAAGTACGGAAAGATGACCGGCGCCGTGAGGAACACGACGCGCGTATAGGCATCGGCTTCCTTCAGAATCGATGCCGGGGTCCCCAGGAGGGTCAGCATGTACGGTGAGACCAACGTCCCGACCACCGACACGAAGATGGCGAAGAGCAACGTCGCCCCGAGCACGGTGCCGGCTATTTTCTTGACGCGGTGCTGGTCGCCCGCGCCGAAGGCCTGCCCGATCAGCACCGTGCTGCCGCTCGCGATCCCAATCAAGAACGAGAACAGCAAGAACACGACGGGAAACACCGCCGAAACGGCCGCCAATGCGTCGACGCCGAGCATTCGCCCTAAGAAGATAAAACTAAACGTCTGGGAAGCGGATTGCAGAACGTTACTGATCATCAACGGTATGAGGAAGACCAGAAAAATTCGCCACATCGGCTTGGTATCGTCGAAGATATTGATCCCCGGCCGCCGTGGGTTCTGCGCTTGCGCCATCCCGCTTCTATCGCGCATGCAAACGCATCGTCCTCTCTCGCGGAGTTAGCCGATCGCTCAGTTTCACGGCGATCGCTCGAAGTCTCTCCCGGTTCGCACGGTGCTCATGGGCCGACAGACAGAGATCCGCGCTTCGGGTGTCGCCAATCGTCGGGCAGCGAACGCTTCACGTTTATGTGAATAATCAAGCCGTTATAATGGACCCATGAGATTCGAGGCGGCGAGCACCGATCCAGCGTATACTTCCCGAGAACGTTATGCCTAAACGAACGATCGCACGGCCTTCTCCAGACCCCAACCTTGCACACGTCGCAGCATTGATCGGGGATCCTGGCCGCTCGACCATGCTGCTCTCGCTGCTGGACGGTCGAACGCTATCGGCCGGCGAGTTAGCTCGCCGCGCGACCGTCTCTCCAACGGCCGCGAGCGCGCACCTATCGAAGCTCGTCGCGGGTGGGCTCATTGTGGTCCAACCTTCGGGCCGCCGGCGGCTCTATCGGCTCGCCGGCGCCGATGTGGGACGCGCTCTGGAAGCGCTCGCCGTCATCTCCAAGCCGGCACGCATCGTCGCCTTGGCACAGAGCGCGATTGCCGGCGAACTGCGCATCGCGCGCTCCTGCTACGATCACCTCGCCGGCCGCTTGGGGGTCGGCATCACCGACTCGCTCGTCGCGCGAAAGATCCTGATTCCCGGCGGCTCGCACGACTACACGATTACGAACAAGGGGCATAGCTACTTCACGGCTTTTGGGCTCGACGTCGCCGACGCGCAATCGAAACGACGGCATTTCGCGAGCCAGTGCCTCGATTGGACCGAGCACCGGTCGCATCTAGCAGGCGCGCTCGGCGCAGCGCTATGCGATCGGCTCCTGGACTCCGGTTGGGTCGTGCGCACGCAGGCAAGCAGAGCGCTGCACGTCACTCCTCTGGGCCGTGCGGCACTCGAGGAGCATTTCTCGTTACGACTCTCGGAGGCGACGTATGCGACTCGATAAATTCATGAAGGTCGCGCGACTTTCGAAGCGACGCACCGAGGCGCACGAGGCGCTCGAGCACGGTCGCATCACCAAAGACGGAAAGCCGGTCAAACCGGCCTATAGCGTGAAACCTGGCGACGTGCTAGAAATCCACTATGCGAGCAAATTCGTCACCGTGCGCGTTCGCGAGGTTCCGCTGCGCATGACGCCGTCGGTAAAGCCCGCCGATCTCTACGAAATTATCGACACGCGCAAAGACGACCCGATCGAGTGGATGTAAATACACGCGCGTTCACAGTTCGAGAATCTCTCTAAGGCCGTCCTCGATAGCGCCCAATTCTGCCGGCGCGACATCTCCCAACTTCTCGCGCAGCCGCTCTTTCGTAACCGCGCGTAGTTGGTCGAGGACCGCGACCGCCGGCCTACCGATAGAGCTCAGCCCAATCAAAAGAGGCGGGCTCTCGCGCGGCGCGCTCGAGAGCGGAACGACCACTACCGTGCGCCGGCGGGCGTTCACGATGTCGCTCGTCAACACGATGCACGGCCGCGTTTTTTGGATCTCCGAGCCCTGTGCCGGATCGAGCGCGACCCACCAGACCTCGCCGCGTCGCGGGCTAGCGGACATGCCACGATTCGCTCGTGGCGTCCGGTAAGGCGTCGAATTCGCGCTCGATCTCCAAGACGTCAGCCGAATCGTTCGCAACCTCGCACGACCGCATCAGCCGGCGCTCGCGTGCGGCCAGACGCTCCGCTACCGCTTCCGCGACGTACCGCGAGCGATCGCGAGCAGCCACCTGCTTGGTAAGTCGTGCAGCTAGCGGTTCGGGCAGGGTGAACGTCATTTTACGCGTCGCCATAGTGCCATACTACCATACTCCCAGCTAATCAATCGCCCGCCCCTCGCACTAAGGTGCCCATAACCCGCCGGACCGAAGACGAGGCCAGCGACTCAACCTGGCGGAATGTTTTTTAGCACGTGAGTATCACCGTCCTCATCGCTCCGGATAAGTTCAAAGGCAGCCTTACGGCCACCCAAGCGGCGCACGCGATGCAGCGCGGCGTGCTCGCGGCTAGGCCGGAAGCGCGATGCCTGCTATGCCCGATGGCCGACGGCGGCGAGGGGACGGTCGACGTCTTTTTGGGGCGCGGCGCGGCGCGCGCGACCGCACGCGTTCGCGGGCCCTTCGGCGACCCGGTCGAAGCGGTGTACGCACTCGCCGGCGGCACGGCCATCGTGGAAATGGCGAGTGCGTCGGGTCTTGGGCTTCTCGAGCCGGCGCAGTACGATCCGATGCGCGCCGATACGTTCGGTACGGGAGAATTGATACGAGCGGCGCTCGACGCCGGCGCCGATCGTGTGATCGTAGCTGTCGGCGGTAGCGCAACGAACGATGCCGGTACCGGCATGCTGCGCGCGCTCGGCGTTCGTTTTCTCGACGTAGACGGCGCCGTCATCGGCGCGGGGATGGCGGCCTACGAATGCTTGGCGACGATCGATCTGCGGTCGCTCGATGCACGCCTTGCGGACGTGCGCATCGACGTCGCCGTTGATGTGGACAATCCGCTCTGCGGGCCCGACGGAGCGGCGCAAACCTTCGCCGCGCAGAAGGGCGCCGATCCGGAACAGATCGCGTTGCTCGACCGGGTGCTGGCGCATATCGCCGGCGTGGCCGAACGTACGCTGCAGCGCGACTATCGCAACGAACCGGGGGCCGGGGCGGCCGGCGGTTTGGGGTTCGCGCTGCTCGCATTTCTCGGCGCGCACATGGAACCCGGCGTCGCATTGATCGCCCGGGAGTGGAACCTGACGGAATTGCTGCGAGGTGCCGCGCTCTGCATGACGGGCGAAGGCAAAATCGACGCGCAGACCCTACACGGCAAAACGGTTTCGGGCGTCGCCGCATTCGCGCGCGCGCAGAACGTTCCGGTTATCGCGTTCGGCGGAGCGGTCGATCCGGACGTTGTGGAACCGCTCGCTCGGTGTGGAATCGGCGTCGTACCCATCGCGCCCCCGCAGACGTCCGCGGCGGAATCGATGCGCGACGCGGCCGAACTGCTTGCGGCGGCGGCCGAAGCGGCCACGCGGCGAACGCTGGGCGAACGCGCGTGGATGTAAAGGAACGAGCCGCATCCAAGCGGGGAAGCGGCCTGGGCGCCGATGCGAAGGATGCACTCACGCGCGATCTCCCGAGCAACGCGCACTGTCGCGATGCATTGATCTTCGGCCTCGCGCTGTACGGCGCCAATCCCGAACGAACCGCGTTCATTACCCACCGTAATGCCATCGCGCGCCTCTTCTGGTCGCTCGTCGACGATCGCAAAGCCCATCCTATCGAATCGTTACCCGTAACGCGTCTCGCGCGTCTGCCCACCTTTGCCATCTCGTTACCCGAGCGACTGCGGGTGGTTCCACCCAAACCCGCGCATAAGTGCGATCGCATCATGGAGGTGCGCGCGGCCTTTCTCGCGTGCGGTTCGCTGGCGGCGGGAAGCCACGGATACCACTTGGAGTTCGTCGTTGCCGACCCCGCGTTAGCCGAGCGCCTGGCTTGGATGCTGCGCAGTATAGGCCGCGCCCCGAAGCAGACCGTTCGCAAGCATCGCACCGTCATCTACTTCAAAGATTTTGAAGCGATCGCCGACGTGCTCACGCTCATCGGCGCGTTCGGAGCGTTGCTCCATCTCGAGGACATTCGAGCGCTTCGCGAGACCAAGAACCGCATCCACCGGCTGGTCAACACCGAGGCGGCGAATCTGCAGCGGGCGGCGGCGGCCGCCGCGAACCAGAGCCAGACGATAGCCTATATCGCGAATGCCTATGGCCTGGGCCAACTCTCGCCGCCATTGCGGGAAATCGCGGAGCTTCGCCTTGCCCATCCGGGCGAATCCCTCGCAGAGATCGGCAATCGTTGCAACCCGCCCATCGGCAAACCCACCGTCTCCAGCCGTCTCACCGCCCTCACGCGCCTAGCGGCCAAGCTTCGGTCTGGAAGGGCTCAAGGGAGCAAGCCCGGTAAACCCCGGAACCCACGGTAAAACCGCGCTACGTCCACGGAGAGCTGGTGCATGCGAATTGGAATCAACGGCTTCGGCCGCATCGGGAGAAATTTTGCCAAGGCGTTGATGGAGCGCCACCCGGGCGTCGAGATCGTCGCGGTCAACGATTTGACCAGTGCCGCCGAGTGCGCGCACCTCTTTAAGTACGATAGCAACTACGGCACGTTCGGCGGTAGCGTCGGCGTCGACGGCGACACGTTGGCGATCGATAACCAACGCATCAAAGTTCTCGCCGAACGCGATCCGGGCAAACTGCCCTGGAAACAGCTCGGCGTCGACGTGGTCATCGAATCGACGGGACTCTTTACCGATGCGGCCAAGGCGCGCGCGCATATCGACGGCGGCGGCGCTAAAAAAGTCATCATCTCGGCGCCCGCCAAAGGCGAAGATATCACGGTCGTGCTGGGCGTCAATCACCAGCAATACGACCCGGCCGTGCACAACGTCATCTCGAATGCGTCGTGCACGACCAACTGCTTGGCGACTGCCGTCAGGCCGATCGTCGAACACCTCGGCTGGGTCAAGGGCTTTATGACGACGATCCATTCGTACACCAACGATCAAAATATCCTGGACGCCCCGCACAAAGATCTGCGCCGCGCGCGCAATGCCGCGACCAACATCATCCCGACATCGACCGGTGCTGCGAAAGCGCTCTACCTAACCATTCCCGAGATCGAGGGAACGTTCGACGGGTTCGCGCTGCGGGTACCGACGCCGACCGTCTCGATGATCTACCTCGTCGCGCAAGTCAAGCGCGAAACGACCAAGGCCGAATTGAACGCGATCCTGCAGCGCAGCAGCCAGACCGATTTGAAAGCCTACGTGCAGTACTGCGAAGAGGAGCTGGTCTCCAGCGATTTCAAGCGCTCGCCCTTCAGCTCGATCATCGATAGCAAACTCTCCAACGCCAACGGGGATTTGATTCAAATCGCCGCTTGGTACGATAACGAGTGGGGATACTCGTGCCGCCTCGCGGATCTCACCTCGATGATCCTCGAAAAAATTCCGGCGAACGCCTAGCACCGCGCCTTGAATTTCCGCACGATCGACGATCTGGACGTTCGCGGCAAGCGCGTCCTGGTTCGCGAAGACCTCAACGTCCCCATGAACGACGGCGCCGTGGCCGATTACACGCGCATCGACGCAGCGCTCCCCACGCTGCGAACGTTGCGCGAACGCGGCGCGCGCATCATCGTCATGTCGCACCTCGGGCGCCCCGACGGCAAGGCAGACCCAAAGTACTCGTTGCGTCCCGTGGCGGCCGCGCTCGCCGAACGCTTGGGTTTTGCGGTGGCTTTCGCACCGGATTGCATCGGCGCCGCGGCGCAGTCCGCCGCGAACGCCTTACGCGACGGCGACATCCTCGTACTCGAAAACGTGCGTTTTCACGCCGGTGAAGAGCAGAACGATCCCGGCTTCGCGCGCGAGCTCGCCTCGCTCGGTGACCTGTACGTCAACGACGCATTCGGAACCGCGCACCGCGCGCATGCATCGACCGAAGGCGTCGCCCATCTGTTGCCAAATGCTGCGGGGCTCCTGATGGAAGCCGAGCTGCGCGCACTGGCTGCGCTCATCGATCACCCGCCGCGTCCCTTCATCTGCGTGATCGGCGGAGCGAAAGTACGCGATAAGGTCGGCGTCTTCACGCATCTCCTCGATCGCGTCGATGCCTTCTGCATCGGCGGCGGCATGGCGAACACGTTTCTCGCGGCGCAAGGTATCGACGTGGGATCGTCGCTCAAAGATAGCGATCTCGAACCGGCCAAGCAGATTCTGGCAGCGGCCCGCGCCAAAGGCGTCACGCTGCATTTACCGGTTGACGCGGTGGTCTCCGATGCGTTCGATGCGGACACGCACGCGCACGTCGTCGCGATCGACGCGGTCGGCGCAAACATGATCCTCGATATCGGCCCCAAAACCGCGCAGGCGTACGCCGCGGCAATCGCCGGAGCGAAGACGATCGTTTTCAACGGCCCGATGGGCGTCTACGAAAAGCCGCCGTATCGGCGCGGCACCCAGGTTGTCGGAGAAGCAATCGCAACGGCCACACTTCACGGCGCGACGAGCGTTGTCGGCGGCGGCGACGCCGCGGCTGCCGCGCACATGCTCGGCTTTGCCGCCGGCATGACGCACGTTTCGACCGGCGGCGGAGCGACGCTGGAGTTTCTGGAGGGCGCCGTGTTGCCGGGCGTCGCGGCGCTGCAGCCGCCGGTCCACGCATAACCCATGCCGACGACACTCATCGCCGGCAACTGGAAGATGCACAAGACGATCGCGGAGACGCGCGCGTTCCTTGCGGCGTTTTTGGAGCGCGTGCCGCACCTTCCGGCCGACGTCGCTATCGCGATCGCTCCGCCGTTTACCGCGCTCTCGGCCGCGCGCGAAGCCCTTGCGGGCCAGGCGCGCGTAACGCTCGCGGCACAGACGATGCATTGGGAGCCCAGCGGCGCGTATACCGGTGAGATTAGCGCGCCGATGCTCGCGGAACTCGGCGTGCGCTACGTGATCGTCGGCCACTCCGAACGCCGGATGTATTGCGGCGAGACCGACCGAACCGTCAATCTCAAAACGCAGGCTGCGCTCGAGCACGGCATCACGCCGATCGTTGCGGTCGGCGAATCGCTCGAAGTGCGCGAAGCCGGAGGCACCGACGCGCTGGTGGTCGCGCAGGTGCGCGCCGCGTTGCACGGTATTCCGCCGGCCGATTTGCAGCGTATCGTGATCGCATACGAGCCGATTTGGGCGATCGGCACCGGACTCAACTGCGATGCGGCGCAGGCCGATCGCGTGATGGGATTGATTCGCACGGCCCTTCCGGGGTTAGCCGAGACATCGCTATTGTATGGTGGAAGCATGAAGCCCGACAACGCCGCGGCATACCTGGAACGCCCCAACATCAACGGTGGGCTCATCGGTGGAGCTTCGCTCGATCCGTATGCTTTTGCCGATCTGGTCCAGAACGCGTCGCTCATCTAACGAAACGGAATCCCATGCACAATCGCCCCATGGTTCTGGCAATCCTCGATGGCTGGGGTTGCAATAGCGACGCGTACGGCAATGCGATCGCCGCTGCGGATCTGCCGCATTGGCGAGCCTTTTTTGAGACCTATCCGTGGACGACGCTCGAGGCGTCGGGCGAAGCGGTGGGATTGCCCAAAGGCATCATGGGTAACAGCGAGGTCGGGCACATCAATCTCGGCAGCGGGCGCGTGGTGCCGCAGGGTGTGGTGGTGATCGACGAAGACATCGCCTCCGGCGCGTTTGCCAAGAACGCCACCCTGCTCCGCACGATCGCACACGTAAAGGGCACCGGAGGAACGTTACACCTGCTAGGGCTGCTCTCCGACGGACAAGTGCACAGTTCGATCGAGCACCTCTTCGCGCTCATCGATGCCGCCGTCACCGCGGACGTACGGCTCGCGATTCACGCGTTTCTCGACGGCCGCGACACCCCTCCGCGATCCGCGGAGCGCTACATCGAGCAACTCGAAGAGCGTCTGGCCGCGATCGGCCGCCCCGGCTCCATCGCCACCGTGAGCGGGCGCTACTATGCGATGGATCGCGATAAACGGTGGGAGCGCACGCAACTCGCGTACGACATGCTGGCGTTCGGCAAAGCGGGCCACCGCGGTATCGATGCAATCGCCGCGCTGCATGCCGCGTACGCGCGGGGCGAAGATGATGAATTCGTGCTGCCCACCATCGTCGGGCCGTCGCGGCAGATCGAAGACGGCGACGCGTGCATCTTCTTCAATTTCCGTCCCGACCGGGCGCGACAGATGACGACCGCCTTCAACGACGGCGACGTTCCGTTCGTCACAAAATCGTATCACGACCTCATCTTCGCCACGATGACGAAATACGATGAAACCTATCCCAACCCGGTCCTGTTCGGCCCGCGCCCGACGTACGAAACGTTCGGGGAAGTGATATCCCGCAACGGATTGCGCCAACTCCGTCTTGCGGAGACCGAGAAATACGCGCACGTCACATACTTCTTCAACGGCGGCCGCGAAGAGCAGTTCGCGGGCGAGGATCGCGAACTCATTGCCTCGGATCGCACCGTAGCCACCTACGATTTGGCGCCCGCAATGCGAGCGAACGAAATTACCGAGTTCGCCGTCAAAAAACTGGCGGAGAACGCGTACGACGCGATCGTGATGAACTACGCCAACGCCGATATGGTCGGGCACACCGGCAAATGGAAGCCGACGATCGAGAGCGTGCAAATTCTCGATGCATGTTTGCATCGCTTGAGCGATGCCGTGCTGAAAACGGGCGGCGTGCTCGCGATCACGGCAGATCACGGCAACGCCGAGGAAAAACTCGATAAGGACGGCAACGCGCTAACCGCCCACACGACCAATCCGGTGCCGTTTATCCTCATCGGCTCGGGCGTGCGCGGGACGCTCGCGAGCGGCGGGAAACTCGGCGACGTGGCGCCGACGCTGCTGACATTGATGGGCCTACCCGTTCCCGCGCAGATGACCGGACACAATCTCTTCACCGCAACCGATCCGACAAGGAGTCTCCCCTAATGATCGACCGCCGTTCGCCGAACGACCGCCTTCTCGCGCACGACGCGAGTGCGATCGAAACTGCCGCCGGGGGAGCGATCGACGTCGCCATCGTGCTGGGGAGCGGCCTCTCGTCGGCGTTGCGCGATGCGTTCCCGGTCGCCTCGATTCCCTACGATCACCTCATGGGGTTTCCGGTCGCATCCTTGGCCGGGCACGCCGGCGAAGCCTTAATCGGCACCTGGCACGGAAAGCGCATGCTCGTCTTTGCCGGACGCGTGCATCTCTATCAAGGATTCTCGCCGCAACAAGTCACGGTCAACATGCGTCTAGCCAAAGCGGCGGGTGCACGCACCGTCGTTCTGACGAACGCCGCGGGGTCGCTGAATCCGTCGTTCCTACCGGGGGACTTGATGCTCATTGAAGACCACATCAATCTGACCGGGCGCAACCCGTTCGTGGGCGTTCCCACCGACAATCCGTTTATCGACATGCACGATGCGTACGCGCAGCGGTTGCGCACGATCGCGGCGCACGCCGGGAGCGATATGCCCACGCTGCGCTCGGGCGTGTATGCGGGGCTCCTGGGGCCGAATTACGAGACCGCCGCCGAGGCCCGCTATCTGCGAACGATCGGTGCCGATGCGGTCGGCATGTCCACCGTCCTCGAAACGATCGCGGCGCGAGCGTTGGGCATGGAAGTGCTGGGCGTCAGCCTCATCACCAACGTCGCCGGCGCGCCATCCACCGCTCACGCCGACATCACCGCCGTCGGAAACGCCGCCGCCCCGAAGCTGGCGTCGCTCCTGGGCGCGGTCATGCGCAAGCTCTAAAAGCCACGAGCTTCCGAACCCAGCGGGCATTGACAGAATGCAACCTTTTGGTTACATTGTTGGAAACCAAAAGGTTACCAACAATTCCCGGAGCAAGCAATCGTTGATGCAGGCAACCCTTCCCAGCGATCGAGCGGACCGGCTCTTCAAGGCCCTGGCCGATCCCACGCGCCGCGAGATTCTCTCGCTGCTGCGAGGCGGCCGTTTGAGCGTCGGCGATATCGCGCGGAATTTTCACACGAGCCGTCCGGCCGTTTCGAAACATCTGCGGCTGCTGCGCGAGGCGCGGTTGGTCGTCGATAGCAAGCACGGCACGACCTCGCTCTACGCACTCAACGCCGAGCCGCTCCAAGCCGTGGATACGTGGTTAGAACACTACCGCGTCTTCTGGCGGCGTAATTTGCAGCAACTAAAGGAGCATGTGGAACACACTCATGATTGACAGCGACGTAACCACCGCCATCGTCGATAGCATCAGCATCGACGCGCCGGTCTCCAAGACTTTCGCCGCATTGACCGATCCCAAACAGCTCGTGCAATGGTGGGGCGACCCTTCGAGCTATCAAACCACGCATATGGACTGCGACCTGCGCGTCGGCGGAGCGTGGAAATGCATCGGCCGGAACGCGAACGGCGAGACATTCGCCGTGTACGGGCACTATCAAGTCGTCGAACCGCCTCGCCTGCTCCAATTCACGTGGACGCACGACTGGGGCGACGGCGCGCAACCGGTGGAGACCATCGTTCGCTACGAACTCGCCGAACGCGAGGGGCGCACGGAGTTAACGGTGCGGCACTGGGGCTTTACCGACGTAGAGGATCGCGACGCTCACGAGCGCGGCTGGAAGAAGGTGCTGAACTGGTTGCGCACCTATAGCGAGGCCGGCCCGGCGGCCTAGCGTGATTCGCTAAGCCGATTCTCAAGCGGTTCTAACGCGATCTTACAGCGGTTCCAAGCTTATGTCGGCATACTGGTCGAGCGAGGAGGAGCGCACCGTGATGAAACGACTCGATCGACTCAACGACGAACTGTTGCTGGCCGAAGCACTCGTGTACTTTGTCTTCATCGGTACCATCGCCGTCATCGCCGCCATCGTCGCCCACTTCGGCTAGGGTGAAGGCCGCCCTTACGCAACCTTGCGAGGGCGGCCGCCCTTGGGGCCATTTTTGCGCGCCGCCGCAGCCTTCGCGGCGGTGAGGGAGCTGCCGCCCCGCTTACCCAACGCGCGAGCGAACGCATCGCTAAATAGGTCGCGTATTAATCCCGGCACATAGATTGCTACGCCGGCCTCATCGAAAATCAGCCCTTCGCCAAGCAAGTCGGCACGTACGTCGCGCAACCGCGCCAACGGAAGGTGCGCGACTTCATCGATCGCCGCAACGGGAATAGCCAGTTCGAGCCCACTACGAAAGCGCAAGCGCACGAGTTTGCGTGCGTCATCAAGCTCTGCCGAAGAGAGTGCCGTCGGAAGCTTTGCCTTCGCCTCGCCCCGGCGCCCGGCTTCCTCCCAATCATGCTTGGTGATCTTTGGGGTCTTCGTCGCATTGACAGGCATCACCACGTGCGGTAGCTGCCGCTGGGATCGATGCCGATGCGCTGGCCGGCGATGGTGGCCGAGCGAATGCGATGGTCCCAGAACGTGAGCACCCGCATGACGGCCGGGCGCAGCGTGGCGAAAAGCGAGCGGGCGCGCTGCGAGACGCTCAGCGCGTCTTTCACCCACGGCGGATGATCGTGCGGCAGCAGCGCGGTGTCGTGCTCGGCTTCGCTCGCGGCGGCGACGATCGGCTCGCTCTGCGCTAGGCCCAGAGCCGCCGCGAGCGACGGCGGGCGCTCCTCGATATCAACGCGACGGAGCATGATACCGCTTGCGCAGGCGCGCGATCGCCGCGACGTGCAACTGCGAGGCGCGCTGTGCGGATATGCCCATACGCGAGCCTATTCTCGCCAGCGGTCCGTCCGCAAAATAATGCAGCGCAAGAAGGGTTTGATGGCGTGGCGGAAGGCCGCGTAGATGGATGCGCAATTCGTGCGCGCTACTGCGTTCGGCGACGATGTTCGCCGGGTCGCGGCTCCAGTCGCATGCGAGCCGCTCGCGCTCGGGCAACGCGCAATCGAGCGAGAGCGGCTGCACGCGATACGCCACCATGGCCGCCCGGCGAAGCGCCGGGCGCGTGCGTTCGAACGCGTCGGGCGCCGGCATCGTACCGGCCTCCACCGCCTGACGATATCGTGCATTTTCGCCGTCGCGCACGGCGCGGCGCACGCGTTCCGGGACCGGATCCATGCGTCGAATGCCGTTGAGCATCGTTCCTGCAATCAAATGCTTGGCATAGTGCTCGAGCGAGGCTCCGCGCTCGGGATCGAAGGCATCGACCGCGCGGACCAACCCGATGCTGCCGTCGCCGATCAGATCGTCCAAATCCATGGTAGGGACCACGCGCTGCACTCGGCGCGCGATCGCGCGTACGAGCGGCAGTAGCCGCCGGATCTGCGCTTCGCGTTCGCTTTCAGTCATGGCGCGCTTCCAATGCGCGAGCGATTGCGGCGGCAAAGCCGCCGGTATCGCGGCCTGCAATCGCGTCGGCGACGGTCTGCGTGCCGAGGGAACCGAATTCGCCCCACGACTTCGTCATCGGCGCCAGCATTTGCGCGAGAAGCAACGATTCGCACGCGCGTCCTACCGCGCCGGCTGCCGCGTTATCCACGTTGCAAGTTGTTGGCGATTCGCAGCATTTCGTCGGCCGCTTGGACGCCTTTAGCGTTCGCTTCGTACGCTCGTTGCGCGGCCATGATCTCCATCATCGATTCCACGATCGAGACGTTGGACTGCTCGAGCATACCGAATCGAATCTGCGGGGCGTTGGGGCCGCCCGCCTCGATCGTGCGCGCACGACCCGACGCACTCGTAGCGGCGAAGAGCGTGCCCCCAACGCTCTGCAGCGCCTCGGGCGCGGCAAACTCCGCAAGGCGAACGCGCCCCATCGTTGTTTTGCCGCCGGCCGTGGTGACGATCAGGCGCCCGTCGCTCTCCACCCGCGCGCCGAGCGCATCCTGCGGAATGCGAATGCCGTCGAGCCGCCAGCCCTGCGCGTTGCGGAGCGAACCATCCGGTGCGCGCGAAAACGCGCCATCGCGCGTGTACCCCTTACGCCCCTTGCCGTCGGCGACGGTGAAGAATCCCGGCCCGTCGATGGCGAGATCGAACGCGCCCGGACTCTTCATGAGCTTGCCCTGCGTGAAGATGGCGTGCTGGCCCGTAACGGCGGTTCCCACGCCGCGCTCGCCGGGCGCGGCCAACACTTCGAACGTCGCGACCGAGCCCTTGAATCCGGCGACGTCGGCATTTGCGAGGTTATCGGAAACGACGTCGAGATTGCGTTGTTGAGCGGCCATTCCGGTCGCGGCGGCGTAGAGCGCGCGATCCATTATTTGAGCCTCGCGACGTCGTTCGCGGCTTTCTGCCGCGTGCCGTCAATCGCGCTCATCACTTTTTCGGCGCTTTCGTACGAACGCTCCGCTGCCAACACGTCGACCATCTCGCCGATCGCGTTCACGTTTGCCGTCTCGATAAAGCCCGCTCGAAGGCTGCTCCCGCGCGGAAGCGGGACGCGCCCGATTGGCGTTCCGTGCAGCATCAGTCGCCCGACCGCATCGAAAGTCGCGCCATCCGGGACGCGCAGTGCTCCGTTCGTACCGAGCAGCACCCGCCCGGCATCGTCGTGGAGATGGCCGCGAACGTCGCGCTCGAATGCACCGTTGCGCGTGCGTACGATTCGCCCCGAGAGTTCACGCACGCGAAAGTTTCCATCGCCGACGATCGCGAGATCGTACGCGCGTCCGGTCGGGCGTAACCCGCCGTGCCCGAGTTGCGCGCGCGATCGAATCACGACCCCGCGGGCCGTCAGCGAACCGCGCGCTACCAGACGGGCAAAGCCATTCGTTGAAACGTTGGCGAGATTACCGGTAGCAATGTCCAGCCGCGTCCGTGCCGCGACCATCGCGCTCTGTGCCCATGCAATTCCATCCATGAAGGCATGCTAAGCCGCCGATATGTCCGATTCGTGTACGCCGCGTTGCACGTCGAAGATGGTAGCCGGCCACGGTGGCCGAAGCCCCAGGCCATGCGACTTAGCCGGGCGGCATCTTTCGCGTTCGCGGTGCTCTTGAGCGTCGCGGCTTGTTCGGCACCGCCGTCGCCGCAGCAAGTTCGTCATGCGAGCGAACGGACGCAGCTTGCACGCCTTCAAAAAACCTATAGCGGGGTCATCGTCGGGTTCGACTTCCACGGGACCACGGTCGACGTCTCCGTCGATCTCAACCAGCTCTACTCGATCAGCGAGGATGACGAGAACGCGCTTAAGGCTGCAACGCTACGCGCTTGGCGTTCGGCGTGGCTCCAAACGCATCCCCACCAGCACGCCGCACTCACGGTACGCTTCATCGATTTTCGCGGAAATCTCGAATCTTCGCGCTCCGTGAAGGTCTGAACGCAGCGCTACACGGTGGCGTTTATCCCGGGTTCTTCGGTGGTATATCGTATGGCATGATCGACGAGCAAGGGGCATTCCGATCGGCCCAATTCGAGTACCAAGCACACAGCCACGCGATCGGCCTACCCATCGGCCGAGCGGTCCGCGAACTGGTAGGATTGCTCGGGCTTTCGATGGTCGCCGAGATCGCAGGCGTCACGGAGACCCGCGCGGTCCAGCAGTGGATGATCGACCGCCGCCCCCAACGGCCGCACGTTCTTCGCTTTGCCCTCCAGCTGGCGAGCACGATCGCGCAGTCGCACGACGCGGAAGTAATCCGCGCCTGGTTCCATTCCAGCAATCCACGCCTCGGCGATTCCAGCCCGGCTACACTCCTGCGCAATCATCCGCTCGGCGACGTTCAAGGCCCGTTGGTCGCAGCGATGCGTTCCTTTTTGGATGAGTCTCGCCAACCGTCAATGCCAGGGCATAACACGCGGCACTACCCCCAGCCAAGCAGCGCCGGCGAGTAGCCGCGAGCCGATTCGCGCCAACTTGTTTCCTCAAACCCGTCGCGCCATAATGACCGGACAGATTTGGAGAAACCCATGGCATACGATCCCACCTTAACCCCAGGCCTCATCGACCATTTTTCACACCGGTGTGCGGAAAACGAGCGCATCGTGTTCGCCAGTTGCGACATCGACATCGCCACCAGCAAGCATTTTGTAGAATACATCGAGCAGGTCGCGATCGACGGGCAAGCCCTGACGATCGATCTGACGCGTTGCGGCTACATCGATTCCAGCGGCCTCAAGGCGCTCGTGCGGCTGCACGAACGCTCGAGCGGCATGTTACGCGTGATTATTCCGCCATCGGGAACGATCGCGCGCGTGTTCCACATCACGCAGCTCGAGAGGGTGCTTCAAGTTTCGCACGCCGCGGCGGCGTAGCGGCGTTAGCGCATCTTTCGATAGATGGGTTGGCCGGGAACCACGTTACGGAATGCCCGCTCGTGCACGGTACCGGCCAGCGATTCGCGTTGACCCAGGCACAAAAATCCCAAGTGCAAAAGGCTGTCGTACGCCAGCCGATGGAGACGGTACTGGATGGCGCCGTTGAGCGACGGAAAAATGCCGCGCGCAACGATTGCGTGAAACTCGTTGATCGGGCCGTCTTCGGCCGGGCTATGCCGCGCGAACATCACGCTTTGCCGTAACCGATCCACCGGAAACGCCTGCAGCTTTGTCGTCTCGAAGAAACGCGACGCCGGAGATACGAGCCCGGCTTGCCGCATCGATGCGGTAAGGTCGGCTTCGGAGGCGTGCGAATAAACCCCGGCCTTGGCCACCGAAGCGGCAACGTCGTTGAGGGTCGTCGCGTAAATGACCGAACGATCGAGAATTCCGGCTTCGTCCAAAATCGCGGCCAGCGAGAAGGCGTTTGCGCCGATACCGCTTCCGGGTACCCAGATGCGGATGAACGAGTAGGTTTGCAGCAACGGGACGACGTGCAACGCGAACGCTTTCAAAAACGGCGGATCGTGGAAGAGCTGCGACGCGCCCCCGGACATCATCACCAAAAACGAGGCAAGCGTCCGTTCGTCGTGAAGAAGCCGGTCCTGCAAGCCTGAAATCGTTGCGATCGACTGCGCGCGCATGACGTCGGCGATACGCCGGCGCAGTATCGCCTGATTCATACTGCGCAGATCGTACCCGCCGTAGCGCAGCAGGGCGTCGATGAGCAACTGCAGCTCTATATCGGCGAGCTCATCGCGCCGCAGGTCCAGCGCCGGGAGAGCCCCCGTTAGAGCGTCTACTTGCTCAACCATAGCTGCAATAGCGAGCGAAGCTGATCGACGTCCACCGGCTTACTGACGTATTCGGATGCGCCGGCGGCGATGCACGCCTCGCGGTCGCCCTTCATCGCCTTCGCTGTGAGCGCGATAATCGGGATCGAAGCGATGCGATCGTCCGCGCGGATCCTGCGAATGGTCTCGAACCCGTCCATCTCCGGCATCATGATATCCATCAGGACGATATCGACGTCGGAGCGTGTTTGGAGGCTGGCGATACCCTGCCGGCCGCTCTCGGCGGCCAGCACGTCCATTCCCTCGGCGCGTAACGCCGCCTCGAGCGCAAAGATATTGCGCGCGTCGTCGTCCACGATTAGTACCCGCCGCCCCTGTAGCGAGTCGCGCGCGGCCTCGCGAGAGGGTCGCCGTGTCGACGGCAGATCGGCCTCCACGCGATGGAGAAAGAAATTGACCTCGTCGAGCAAGCGCTCCGGCGCGCGCCCGTCTTTTACCACCACCGCTGAAGAAATGCGGCGCAAGCGCGCCTCTTCTTCCCGCTGTAAATCGCGCGCCGTGTAGACGATGATCGGCGTGGTTTCATGCCCCGGCTTGGCCCGGAACGTCTCGATGAATTTCTCGCCCGACATATCCGGCAAGCCCAAATCCACGATGACGCAGTCGAACGTGTTGCCCTCGATCGCCTCGAACGCCGCTCGGGCGCTCGATACCGCCGTAACGTTCATCTCGCCGGTGCCGATGAGGTTCACCATCGCGTTGAGCTGCGTAAGGTCGTCTTCGACCACCAAAACGTCCTTGCCGCGACTGTCCGCAAAACCCAACAGGCGATCGAACGTATCGACGAGCGCCTCCTCCGAAACGGGCTTCTGCAAGTGAGCGATCGCGCCGGATTCGAGCGCGCGTTGCTGGTGCTCGTCGCCCGAGATGACGTGGACGGGAATATGCGCGGTCGCGGCCGACGATTTGAGCTGCTCGAGCAGTTGCCAGCCGTCCATGTCGGCAAGCCCGATATCCAGGGTAATCGCATCGGGCATGAACTTGTTCGCCATCTCGAGCGCCTCATGCCCCGAGTGCGCCACCAAGGTTCTAAATCCGCGCTCGGTCGCAAAGCCGGCCAAGAGGCCCGCGAACGTCGGATCGTCTTCGATCACCAAGACGATCTTATCGTCCACGTCGATATTGTATCGGTCGTCGGCACGCCCGATGGCCTCGTCGGAACGCCTGGCCGCTTCCGACGGCGCCTTCGCCAGCATGGCTTCGATCCGATCGATGGCCGGCGGCGCGAGCTGCGCCGTGTCCGCTCGCGGCGCGTTGCGCTGCGCGGGGTGATAGAGCGTGAACGTGCTGCCGATATCGGCGGCGCTATCTACCGTTATTTCGCCGCCCAGAAGTCCCGCAATTTCCCGGCTGATGGCCAAGCCCAACCCCGTGCCCCCGAATTTGCGCGACGTTCCCATATCGGCTTGCTGGAACGCCTCGAAGATGACGCCGTGTTTGTCGGGTGAGATCCCGATGCCGGTGTCCGAAACCGCGAAAAATATCGCCGGGCCGGGAACCGCCAGAATGCGACTGCTGCGATCGACGCCGATGTGAAGCGTCACCGAACCCACCGTGGTGAACTTAAACGCGTTCGATAGCAAGTTTTTGAGGACTTGCTGCAGGCGCGTGGGATCGGTAACGATCGTGTCGGAAAGATCCCGGTCGCGCCGAACGACGAACTGCAGGTTCTTATCCGCGGCGATTTGCCCGAACGTTCGCCGTACTTCGTTTTCAATTTCGTCGAATGTGACTTCTTGAAAGTCGATGGCGGTCGTTCCCGATTCGATCTTTGAGAGGTCGAGAATATCGTTGATGAGGGTGAGTAGATCCGAACCCGCCGCGCGAATCGTCTGCGCGAACTCCACCTGCCGCCCGGTCATATTTCCATCGCTGTTGTCGGCAAGCTGCTTCGAGAGGATGAGCAGGCTATTCAACGGGGTTCGCAGTTCGTGCGACATGTTTGCCAAGAACTGCGACTTGTACTTCGAGGTCAAAGAGAGCTGCTCGGCCTTGCCTTCGAGTTCCGTACGGGCCTCTTCGATTTCGCGCGTTCTACGCTCGACTTCGGCGTTGCGCTCTTGCAACAGGCGAGCCTTTTCTTCCAACTCGTCGTTGGTCTGTTTGAGTTCGAGCTGTTGGCTCTGGAGTTCGCCGGTGAGCGATTGCGACTGCTTGAGCAACTCCTCGGTACGCATCGATGCGGAAATCGTGTTGAGCATGACGCCGATCGATTGCATCAACTGGTCCAAAAACAACAGATGGATTTCGCTGAAGCGTTCGAGCGACCCTAACTCGATGACGGCTTTGATCTCGCCCTCAAATAGGATCGGGAACACGACGACCGAGCAGAGCGCCGCCTGGCCGATGCCGGAGGTCATTTGCAGATACTCGGCCGGGACTTCGTTGAGCAACAATCTCTGTCGCTCGACCGCGGCTTGGCCGACGAGCCCCTCACCGAACGCAATCGCCCGCTTGGAGCGACGGTTGCGAGGCAGCGCGTAGCCGGCCATCAGGAGCAACGTCGGCTCGTTGCCGCTCACATCGCTGATATAGAAGCCGCCGACCTTCGCGTTGACGAGCGGAACGATCTCCGACATGATCAACTGCGTCACCGCAGTGATATCGCGCTGCCCCTGCAGCATCGAGGTGAATCGCGCGAGGTTACTCTTAAACCAATCTTGCTCGGTATTCTTACGCGTCGTGTCGCGGAGATTCTGAATCATCTCGTTGACGTTACGCGTGAGTTCGCCGACTTCGCCGCGCGCCTCGACTTCGATCGTCCGCGAGAGATCGCCCTTGGTCACGGCGGTCGCCACCTCGGAGATGGCGCGGATCTGGTCGGTAAGCTGCGCCGCGAGTTGGTTGACGCTGTCCGTAAGCCCGCGCCACAACCCTGCCGCACTCGGTACGGCCGCCTGGCCGCCCAGTTTTCCTTCGAAGCCGACCTCGCGCGCCACCGTGGTAACTTGGTCGGCGAAGGTCGCGAGCGTATCGATCATGCCGTTGATCGTTTCTGCCAATTCCGCGATCTCACCGCGAGCCTGCAGCGTGAGCTTACGTTTGAGATCGCCGTTGGCGACGCCGGTAACGACCTTGGCGATGCCGCGCACCTGGTTGGTAAGGTTCGCCGCCATCGAGTTCACGTTGTCGGTGAGGTCTTTCCATACGCCGCTGACGCCCTGCACGTGGGCCTGCCCGCCGAGGATACCCTCGGAACCCACCTCGCGCGCCACGCGCGTTACTTCCGACGCAAAGGCATTGAGCTGGTCGACCATGACGTTGATGGTATCTTTCAGCTCCGCGATTTCGCCCCGGACGTCGACCGTAATCTTCTTCGAAAGGTCTCCGTTGGCAACCGCGGTCGTCACCTTCGCGATGTTACGCACTTGCGAGGTGAGGTTCGACGCCATGAAGTTCACCGAATCGGTGAGATCCTTCCACGTGCCGCTCACGCCGCCGACTTGCGCCTGGCCGCCGAGGATGCCCTCGGATCCGACCTCGCGCGCGACGCGCGTCACTTCGGAGGCGAAAGCGTTGAGTTGATCGACCATCGTGTTGATCGTGTTTTTTAATTCCGAAATCTCGCCGCGCACGTCGACGGTGATTTTCTTCGAAAGGTCCCCGTTGGCGACGGCCGTCGTTACCGAGGCGATGTTACGCACTTGCGAGGTGAGGTTCGATGCCATAAAGTTCACCGAATCGGTGAGATCTTTCCACGTTCCGCTCACGCCCTTCACGTCGGCCTGCCCGCCGAGGTTCCCCTCGGAGCCCACCTCGCGCGCGACGCGCGTCACTTCGGAGGCGAAGGCGTTGAGCTGATCGACCATCGTGTTGATCGTGTCTTTGAGTTCTAGAATTTCGCCGCGTACGTCGACCGTGATTTTTTTGGATAGGTCGCCGTTCGCAACGGCCGTCGTCACGTCGGCGATGTTGCGCACTTGCGAGGTGAGGTTCGAGGCCATGAAATTCACCGAGTCGGTGAGATCTTTCCACGTTCCGCTCACGCCTTTGACCTCGGCTTGGCCGCCTAAGCGCCCCTCGGAGCCCACCTCGCGCGCGACGCGCGTCACCTCGGAAGCGAAGGCGTTGAGCTGATCGACCATGACGTTGATCGTATCTTTAAGCTCGAGAATCTCGCCGCGCACCTGCACGGTAATCTTTTTCGAGAGGTCGCCGTTTGCGACGGCGGTCGTCACGTCGGCAATGTTGCGAACCTGCGAGGTGAGGTTACCGGCCATGACGTTGACGGAGTCCGTCAGGTCCTTCCAGGTGCCGCTGACGCCGCGCACGTCCGCCTGTCCGCCGAGTTTGCCTTCGGATCCGACCTCGCGCGCAACGCGCGTCACTTCCGACGCAAACGCGTTGAGCTGATCGACCATCGTATTGATGGTGTTCTTGAGCTCGAAGATCTCGCCGCGAACGTCGACGGTGATTTTCTTCGAGAGGTCGCCGCGAGCGACGGCGGTAGTCACGTCGGCGATGTTGCGGACTTGGGCCGTCAAGTTACCGGCCATCGTGTTGACCGAATCGGTTAAGTCTTTCCAAGTACCGGCGACGCCTTCAACCTCGGCTTGTCCGCCGAGTTTACCTTCGGAACCCACTTCGCGGGCGACGCGCGTCACCTCCGAGGCGAAGGCGTTGAGCTGGTCCACCATGGTGTTCACGGTAATTTTCAGTTCCAGAATTTCGCCGCGGACGTCGACCGTAATTTTCTTCGAAAGGTCGCCGCGGGCGACGGCGGTCGTAACGTCGGCGATGTTGCGCACCTGTGCCGTCAAATTGCCGGCCATCGTATTGACCGAGTCGGTTAGGTCTTTCCACGTTCCCGCGACGCCTTCAACCTCGGCCTGGCCTCCGAGTTTGCCTTCCGAACCGACTTCGCGCGCGACGCGCGTCACCTCCGAAGCAAACCCGTTGAGCTGATCGACCATCGTGTTGATCGTGTCTTTGAGTTCGGCAATCTCGCCGCGCACGTCGACCGTGATTTTTTTGGAGAGATCTCCGCGCGCGACGGCCGTGGTAACCTCCGCGATGTTACGAACCTGCGCCGTGAGATTTCCGGCCATCGTGTTGACGGAGTCGGTAAGGTCCTTCCACGTTCCGGCGACGCCCGCAACCTGCGCTTGGCCGCCCAGGGCGCCTTCCGATCCGACTTCACGCGCGACGCGGGTCACTTCCGAAGCAAAGGCGTTGAGCTGATCGACCATCGTATTGATCGTGCCCTTGAGCTGACGGATTTCGCCGCGCGCTTCGACCGTGATTTTCTTCGAAAGATCGCCGTGAGCGACGGCGGTGGTGACTTCGGCGATGTTGCGGACCTGCGACGTGAGATTTCCGGCCATCGTGTTCACGGAATCGGTAAGGTCTTTCCACGTTCCCGCGACGCCTTTCACCAAGGCCTGCCCGCCCAGCTTTCCTTCGGAGCCGACCTCGCGCGCGACGCGCGTGACCTCGGACGCGAAGGCATTGAGACGATCGACCATCGTGTTGATCGTACGGCTCGAGCGCAGAAATTCGCCCTTGAGCTCGCGGCCGTCGTTTTCGAGCGGCATACGCTGCGAGAGATCGCCGTTGGCAACCGCCCCGAGTACGCGGCCGGCCTCGGACATCGGGAACACGAGATCGTCGATGAGTTGGTTGACCGAGTCGAGGCTGCCGCGCCAAGCGCCTTTCGCGCTCGCGAGCGACGCGCGTTTCCCAATCAAGCCTTCGCGCCCGACAACGTGACTTATGCGAATGAGTTCTTCGGCCAACCGCTCGTTACGCTCGACGCATTCGTTGAACGCCGCCGCGATTTCGCCGTCGATCGCGGTGAAACTATTCGGAAGGCGCGTCGAAAAGTCGCCGTCTCTAAACGATCGCAACGCAGCCAGTAGATGGGTTTGCGGCAGGCCGCCCTTGGGCGGCTTTTTAGTGCTGCGTGAGGGTACCGTAGCGCTAGACATGACGCAAATCGTGCCTCCGAAAGCCGATGAAGACGTCTGCTTCTTCTCCACCGAACCGATTTCCTAAACGGGCAGGCGAGCTGGCCCCAAGGTTTAGATTCCCCGGAACGGGGCAGACTTTAGTGGGTTGAACCGCCGAGCGAGGATCTATGCTTAGGGGTCTCTTTGACCGGCCTCTCGGAGAGGGGCACTTGTCCGCTCTATCGACTCCCAGAGAGCCGTTGGCTCTGCTGGCAAACATCTGCGACCTCTGCGCCGGCTCCGTCGCCGATTTCTGCTCGATCTACCTGCACGGGCACGGCGCCGCGCCCGCCGCATTCGCATGCGCCGACGAAGCTCGATGGGGCGGCGCCCGAACGGCGGCTCTCTCCGCGCTCTTGGAGGACCCGCTGGCCGTCATCGGCCAATCCACGCTCTCAACCGAACCGCTCACCGTCGGCGGCCGCGCGATCGGGACTTTCGTATTAGGCTCGGAGCGGCGTCATGCCGGCGCCGCGTCCGATAGCCCGCACGTAGCCGGCGTATTGACGACGCTCATCTCGATGGCGCTCGAGCAATCGCAGCAGTTAGCGCATCACTATCACGTCTCTCAACGCCTCCAGCAAGCGCTGCTTCCCGATCGCTTGATGCGCGTCGAAGGCCTCTCGTTCGACGCGGCCTATCGGCCCGCGAGCGACGAAGCCGAGGTTGGCGGCGATTGGTACGACGCGTTCGAAATCGGAAACGGCATGATCGGCGTGTCGGTGGGAGACGTCACCGGCCACGGGCTCGAGGCGGCGGTTTCGATGAGCCAGATCGCGCGTGCGATACGCTCGGCGGCGCCGGGCACTAATTCGCCCACCGCGCTCCTCAACTACGTCGACGGGGTCGTTACGTCCCAAGGATTGGGAATGGCCACGGCGATCGTCGGCATCTACGACCCGCAATCGAAAATCTTGCGGTACGCTTCCGCGGGGCATCCGCACCCCGTTCTGCTATCGCCATCGGGAAAGACCTTCGTGCTGCCCGCGGGCGGTCTGCTGCTCGGCCTCGGTATGACGCCGGCGTCGCCCGAATGGACCGTTACCCTCACCCCGGGAACCACATGCTATCTCTATACCGACGGATTGCTCGAATATAGGCGCGATATCATCGAGGGGGAGCGCGAACTCTTGGTTACGCTGGAACGCTTGGCCCGTGACGGGCCCCCGAGCGCAGACGGCCTGCACGAAGCCATCTTTCAAACCATCGCGAACACGGACGATGTCGCGACGCTCGCGCTCCATAATGCGTCGGAGTCGCATGTTGACGGCCACTGGGTATATAGCAGCCTGCCGTCGTCCGCCGGCATCGCGCGAGAGGCTCTGCGTAACGCCCTCGCCACCGTCCACTCGCAAGAGTTTACCGACGACGCGATCTGCGCGGCGGGCGAAGCCATCGCCAACGCTATCGAGCACGGCAGCGACGCCGCGGGCGCGTGCTTCGAAGTCGACTATCTCAAGGGACCGGATGCATCGCACGTTACCATAACCAGCAAGGGGCATTGGAAGGCCTTCACCCCGCGGCCGGAACGGGGCCGCGGGATCCCGATCATGCGCGCGTGCAGCAGCAACTTCGAAGTCGCATCGACCGCACAAAGCACGAAGGTCACGCTTACGCTATCGCACAAGCGACCGCTTTAAGCTCGCTTCTAGGGCCAGACGAGGACGTTCCCCGCGCTGACCAAGCCGCCGCCGAACCCGATGATGAGGATCCGATCTCCCGATTTGACGCGCCCATCGCGGGTGGCGGGAATCAACGCAAGCGGAACGCTCACCGCGGAGGTGTTGCCGTAATCGACGACGCTGAGCAGCGTCTTCTCCATCGGGAAACCGATGCGTTTGTTGAGCGCCTCGATCATACGCAGGTTGGCACTATGCGGTGCGAACCAATCGATGTCGTCCAGCGTTAAACCCGCTCGCTCCAGAATCGACGCGATGGTATTGGGAATATTCTCGATCACCCAACGGAACACGTTGCGGCCATCTTGGCGCAGCAAGCGCGTCTCGTCCACCGTGCCGTTGATATCGAAGCGAAAATTCGTGCGGAAGAGATACTTGCCGGCGCTACCGTCGGATCCCGACGTCATTCCCAGAATTCCGGGTTTCTCGCTCTGCTCGACCAGCACGACCCCGGCTCCGTCGCCAAAAAGGATGCACGTCGAGCGGTCGGTGTAGTCGGCCGAGCGCGTTAAAGCGTCTGCGGCGACAACCAGCACGCGCGTGGCCTGGCCGCTGGCAAGCAGGCCGGTCGCAAGATTGATGCCGTACGCGAATCCCGCGCAAGCGCCGCTGATATCGAGCGCTCCGGCCGTCGTCGGTATGCCGAAGCGATCCTGAATCATCGCCGCAAGGCTGGGGTACACGTAATCCGACGTCGTCGACGCAACCAAGATATAATCGACCGTTTCAATTTCGACATCCGGGTGATGTTCGAGAAGATCGTCGATCGCGTTGAAGGCCAGCGTGCTCGCGTGTTCGCCTTCGCTCACGACGTGCCGCGTCTTAATCCCCGTGCGTTGGACGATCCACTCGTCGTTGGTATCGACGAGCTTTTCGAAATCGGCGTTCGTCAGGACACGCTCCGGCACAAACATACCGGTTGCGGCGACGCGCGCGTGCGCTGCTAGAATACGACCCATTTTTTATTGTAATGCCTCAAGGACGGATTGCGTGAATTGTTTGGTTGAGAGCGACGGAGCCCCCGGCGCTACCAGTTCGCTCGTACGGCCGCCGTTCGCATAGACGGTTTCGACCGCGCGTTCCACGCGCAACGCCGCGGCTTCGTCGCACAGACTCATGCGCAGAAGCAGCGCGGCCGAAAGCATCGCCGCGGTCGGGTTCGCGATGCCTTTACCGGCGATGTCCGGAGCGCTCCCGCTAATCGGCTCGTACAATCCGAAGCGTCCGCCCTGCGGCGTCGCTCGCGTGCCCAGGCTCGCGCTCGGAAGCGTGCCTATCGACCCGGTGAGAATCGCGGCCTCGTCGGAGAGAATGTCGCCGAACATATTCTCGGTGACGATCACGTCGAAGTCGGCCGGACGGCGCACGAGTTGCATCGCCGCGTTGTCCACCAGCAGATGATCGAGGGCCACGTCGGGATATTCCGGCGCAATGCGCGTCACCACGCGTCTCCAGAGACGCGAGGTTTCCAGGATGTTCTGTTTGTCGACCGACGTGAGCCGCTTACGGCGCGAGCGCGCGAGATCGAAGCCGACGCGAACGATGCGTTCGATCTCGGGAGCGCGATAGATCATCGTGTCGATGGCGGCCTCGACGCCGTCGATCGTACGCTGCTCTTTGGGCTGACCGTAATAAATGCCGCCGGTCAATTCGCGAACGACGACTAAATCGAGCCCGCGCACCAGTTCCGGCTTGAGCGACGACGCGTTCTCGAGGCCGGGGAAGACGCGAACCGGGCGTACGTTGGCGTAGAGTTCGAAATCGCGCCGTAGCGTGAACAGCGCGAGCTCGGGGCGCTCGGCGAGCGGCTTTGCATCGTACGCGGGCAACCCGACGCTGCCGAATAAAATCGCCGCGCTCTGCCGGCACAACGCCAAGGCGTCGGGCGAGAGCGCGGGAAGGCCTCGTTCGAGCGCGGCGCCGCCGACGAGCGTCTCTCGACAATCGAGATCGGGGCGAACCGCTTTTAGCACCTCGACCGCGGCATGCGTTACTTCGGGCCCGATGCCATCACCGGGCAGAATCGCTATGATATCGCTCATCGGACGACTAGTAAACCGTAATCCGGCTTGTGTCGTCGCTCGGCGGTTCGCCGGCCGGAAGCAACGCTTCTTGCTTCGGTTCGGGAGCTGCGGCCGGGCTCGGCACGCGCATCGCATTATCCAGCAACGACATGTGCGTCATCAACAGGCTGCGCAGCTCGCTTTTGGCTTTTTCGTTATGTTCGATCGTGCGCTGGTGCTCGCGGCGGACTTCCGCGATGGCGTCGTTATAGCTGGCGATCTCGCGTTCGGCGGTCAAGCGCGCTTGTTCGCGAATCAAGTCGGCTTCCTTGTGCGCCGAAGCCTTCACCTCGTCGGCGGTGCGCTGCGCGAGGACGAGCGTATTCTGGAGCGATTCTTCCATCGCTTTAAAATGGCTGATGCGTTCTTTGAGATCGCCGATTTCGGCCTCCAGCGCCGCGCGCTGATGCGCGTCGTCTTCGAGCGTCTCGATGACCTCGTCGAGAAATTGATCGACTTCGGTGCGATCGTATCCCTGCAGAGCCTTTTTGAAGCTCTTGTGCTGGATGTCGATCGGCATGATTTTTTCCATCGATGCGTTGTGCCTTTAGCCTCTATTGGCCATGAAATCGAGTGTGCCGTCGGTCATCATCGAGTCGCGCAGGCCCGCGGCGTTCACGACGACGCCGGCCGGCACGACGAGGTAGATGGCCTCGGCGAGTTTCTGTATTTTACCGTCGATCGTATACGCGACACCCGACGTGAAATCGACCACGCGCTGGAGCAGCGTGCGATCGGCGTTCTGCAAATTGACGATAACCACTTGACGGTTGCGTAGCGCATCGGCGATCTCGACGACGTCTTGGAAACTGCGCGGCGAGTACACGCTGACTTCAGTACCGCCCCGGCGCGAACCGGCATTGGAAAACGGCACGACGCGGCCGCTCGGCGTCGGCTCGTCGTCGTAGAGTTCTTCTTCTTCGTCTCGGATCGAAAAAAACGACCCTATTTTACCGAACATGCTCATTGTGAACCCCCGGGTTTCATCGCGGTTCCTGCCTGCGGCCAAAGAGGCCGGTGCCGATACGGAGCATCGTGGAGCCGGCGCGCACCGCCTCGCGCCAATCCCCAGACATTCCAATTGAGAGCGTACTTCCACCTACACGTGCCAACGTCTTGGCGGCCAAGGCAAAAGCCCGCGCTATTTCAGCGCGATCGGGCGTATCGGGCCCAATCGCCATCACGCCGTCGAGGCGGAGCGAGGGCTCGGCGCGGATCGCCTCGGCGAGCCGCTCGGCGGCATCGGGCGGGGCTCCGAAACGGTCGGCCGGCGAGATATTGAGTTGGAGCAGCACGGGCAGGACCTTTCCGAGCCCGCTCGCAGCCCGCGCGAGGGCGCGAGCCGCGTCCTCGCGGTCGACGCTCTGGACGATGTCGAAGAGCTCCGCGATGCGCTTGGCCTTGTTGGTCTGTATGTGCCCGATATAGTGCTTGCGGACGGGCGGCAAGCTGCCGAACTTCAGCGCAGCCTCCTGCACGTAGCTCTCGCCGATGTCGCCGAGCCCGGCTTCGATCGCCGCGCGAATCGGCTCTAACGGCTGCTTTTTACTAACCCCGACCAGGATGATGTCCTGCGGCGAACGCCCGGCCGCGCGGGCCTCTTCGCCGATCTGGGCGCGAAGCCGGGCCAGCCGCTCCGGGACGCCGTCGTTCACTTGGTGACGACCGGCCGTTCGTCGGTATGCTGCCCGTGGCGCGAATAGTAGAACACCATGATCAGCCCGATCACGATCATCGGCAAGGCATAGAGTTGTCCGCCGGTGATGCCCATCCAGCGAAAGTCCGCGTGCCGCCACAATTCGGCGACGCTGCGCGTAACGCCGTAAATCGTAAACCACGACCATGCGACCACACCGTCGTTCGGCTTGCGCTTGTAGAGGTACAGCAGAATCGGCAGCGTCAGGATATCGAGGATCGCTTCGTAAATCTGCGCGGGATGCCGGTAGGCCAGCGGGTCCGGGGCCGTCGGGAACTGCAGGCACCAGGGCCGGTCGGGGCGGCAGATGTCGCCCCAGAGTTCGTCGTTGATGAAGTTGACGATGCGGGTGAGAAAGATCCCAATCGGCAGCAGCATCACCACCTCATCGCCCAGGATCGTATAGGTCAGCCCCGGATGCTTGCGGATGAACAGCAAGATGCCCACGATCACACCTACCATGCCGCCGTGGAAGGCCATACCGCCATTCCACACCGCGATGATGTTGATGGGGTTACTGACGTAGAGGGAGAGATCGTGTTTGCTGATGATGTCGTTGAAGACGAAGAACGTCCGGCCGCCCACCAGCACGCCGATCAGGGCGTAAAAGAGAAAGTCTTGGATCTGCTCCGAGGTCAGCCCCAGACGCTTGCGGCCGGCAGGCCGGTTCATCCAGAGGTAGACGCAGACGAAGCCCGCCAAATACGCGATACCGTACCAATGGATATTGATGGGGCCGAGGTGCAGCGCTATAGGATCGATATTTGTCGGATAGGTAAACCAATGGGACATGTACAGGCGTCCAATCTCTTCAGGGGTAACGTGAGATAATCGTGTCTTCTAGTTCACATATCAGCGTCGGGATTGCGTTCCTCGCCGGGCTCGTTTCCTTCGTCTCTCCATGCGTCCTCCCGCTCGTTCCGGCCTACCTGTCGTTACTGACGGGCGAGAGCCTCGAGGATTTGCGAGAAAATGCGAATGCGTCGCTGCGCACCCGGGCGATCGGCCACTCCCTGGCGTTCATCGCCGGCTTTACCATCGTCTTCGTCGCTCTCGGCCTTACGGCAAGCGAGATCGGCGGCCTTCTCAACGCGCATCGGGTGCTCATCGCCCAGATCGGCGGGGTCGTGGTCATCGTGCTCGGCCTGCAGATGATGGGGATGATACGGATCCCGTTCTTGATGATGGACAAACGCGTCCACGTGGCGCACGAGCGCCGCACGTATTGGACATCCGGCTTGGTCGGGATAGCCTTTGCCGCCGGGTGGTCGCCCTGCATCGGCCCCATTTTAGGGGGAATCCTCGCGATTGCGTCGCAGGAGCAGAGCGCACAGGCAGTAGTCCTGCTCTTGAGCTACTCGCTGGGCCTGGCCGTACCGTTCTTCCTGACGGCATTGGCCATCGGGGCGGTGCTCCCGGCGCTCAATCGCGTCAAGCGATTCTTGCCGGCCATAGAGTTTACAGCCGGGCTTTTCTTGGTGATCGTAGGCTTGGTCTTGGTCAACAATGCATTCCTCACCGTCGCAGGATGGTTCTATCAGTTTGTCCCGCAACCGCAACTCTAATCTGCTCCGCACACTCGCGATCGCTGCCGTTGCCGCGGTCGTGTTCTGGCTCGACCAACTCACCAAAGCATGGGTGATGCGTTCGTTCCTACCCGGCGAAAGCCGGATCGTGGTGCCGCGCCTGCTCAACTGGACGTACGAGCGCAATTACCACGGTGCTTTCGGCTTCTTCGGCAGCAACTCGATCTTGCTGATCCTGATGGCGCTGGTGGTACTGGTGGTGTTCTATCTGAGCTTCAAAGACGCCGCGCAGCAATCGTACCTGGTGTGCGTCGCATTCGGACTGATCGTCGGGGGCGCGGTCGGCAATATCGCCGACCGCATCCATCACGGCTTCGTGGTCGATTTCGTCGATTTCTACCGCATTTGGCCGAACATTTTTAACTTCGCCGACTCGTGCATCACGGCCGGCGTCATCTTGCTATTGTTGAAGAGCCTTGCGACACGTCGTCGAGCCTGACGAGGCGGGTAAACGCGCCGACGTCATCGTGGCGCGGCTTTCGGGAATGTCGCGCGCGCTGGTTGCCGCGGCCGTAAAGGGCGGCGCCGTCCGTGTGAACGGCGTGCCCGTCAAGCCGAGCTATCCGCTCGAAGCGGGCGACACGCTCGATTTCGAAGTCACCGCGCGCGAACCGCTCGTCGCGACGCCGGAGGCGATCGATATCCCGATCGTCTACGAAGACGACGACTTGCTCGTGGTCGATAAACCGGCCGGCATGGTGACGCATCCGGCACACGGTGCGACCAGCGGCACGCTCGTCAACGCGCTGCTCGCGCACATCGGGCCCCTTCCCGGAGAGGCGTTGCGCCCCGGTCTCGTACATCGGCTCGACCGCGATACGTCGGGGTTGCTCGTCGTCGCGAAAACCGGCGAAGCGCTCTCGGCACTCGGCATCGCGATGAAAGCGCGCCACATCAAACGCGAATACCTGGGATTGGTGCACGGCGTTCCCGAGCACGCACGCGGGACGATCGACGGGCCGATCGGGCGCGATCCGCACAATCGCCTCAAATACACGATTCTCGCCGAAGGCAAACCCGCGATTACGCATTACGCGCTGCGCGAACGCTTTCCGAAGCACTCCGAGCTGGTCTTCCAACTCGAGACCGGGCGCACGCATCAGATTCGCGTGCACATGGCCGCGATGGGGCATCCGATACTCAACGATCCCGTGTACGGGCACGAAGAGCTACGCTTCGGCCTCCCGGGCCAAGCGCTGCACGCATGGAAGCTCACGTTCGTGCACCCGCGAACGGACGAAGAACTGCATTTTGAAGTCGACCCGCCGCAGGAGTACGTGCAGGCGCGCTTCGCACTGCGCGTGGATCCACACGCCTCGCCGTGAGCCCGATCTTCTCCCTGGCGGCCCGCAGCGGCGACGCGCGCCGCGGAACGCTGACGCTCGCGCACGGCACCGTCGAAACGCCCACGTTCATGCCGGTCGGTACGGCCGCAACCGTCAAAGGGCTAACCCCGGGCGAACTGCGCAGCGCGCATAGCCAGATCATCCTCGCGAACACGTACCATCTGTGGTTGCGGCCCGGCAAAGATCTGCTCGTGGAAGCCGGCGGGCTCCACCGGTTCATGGCGTGGGACGGGCCGATCCTCACAGATTCGGGCGGCTTTCAAGTTTTCAGCCTGCAAGAGCGGCGCAAGCTCGACGAAGACGGCGTCACGTTCAAATCGCACATCGACGGAAGCATGCATCGCTTTACGCCGGAGAGCGTTATCGCCTTCGAGGAAGCGCTCGGCGTCGATATCGCGATGGTGCTCGACGTGTGCGTCAAACTCCCGGCCACGCGCGAGGAGATCGCCGAATCCGTGCGTCTGACGACGGCCTGGGCGCAGCGCTCGGCGGCGGCGCACTCGCGCGATGCAACCGCGGTGTTCGCGATCATGCAGGGTGGCCTCGACCGCGAGTTACGCGAGCGCAGCGCGCGCGAGATCGTGGCACTCGACTTTCCCGGCTATGCGATCGGGGGGCTTTCGGTCGGCGAGACGCGTGAGGAAATGTACGCCACGGCACGCTATTGCGCGGCGATGCTGCCCGAAGACAAACCGCGCTATTTGATGGGCGTGGGCACGGCGCGCGATATCGTGATGGCCGTCGATTGCGGGATCGACATGTTCGATTGCGTCTACCCGACGCGCTGCGGGCGCAACGGCCGCGCGATGACGCGGGCGGGCGAATTCACGATTCGTAACGCCGCCTACACGCGCGATTTCACGCCGCTCGACCCGACCTGCGATTGCTACGTCTGCACCACCTACACGCGCGCCTATCTCAGCCATCTCTTTCGCGCGAACGAGATGCTCGGGCCGCGCCTGCTTTCGTACCACAACGTCTACCTGCTCAACGACCTGATGCGCGGTGCCCGCGCCGCCATCGAAGCCGATCGCTGGCCGGCCTACCGCGACGAAGTCTTAGGAGCCGCAGCCCGGGATTAACTTGCACCCGAACCGGGAAGAATTGCGGTACGTTCAGGAGGCGTTGTATGCCAAAAGTTCTTATTATCGTTACCAGCCATTCCGAGATCGATCCGGAGCATAAGACCGGGCTCTGGCTCGAGGAATATTCGATTCCGCGTAAAGCCTTTCACAATGCGGGCTTTGACGTGGTTACCGCTAGCCCGATCGGCGGGCAAGCGCCGCTCGATCCGCGCAGCCTCGAAGGCGTGCAGCCCGATCCCGAAGCCGTGGCGGATCTCGCCCGGACGCTGACGCTGCAAGAGACCGGCGATGCTTCGCAGTACGACGCCATCTTTCTGCCCGGCGGGCACGGCACGATGTTCGATCTGGCCGGCAATCAACCGATCAAGACGCTGCTGAGCGAATTCGACGCGCAAGGAAAAATCGTCGCCGCCGTCTGCCATGGACCGGCCGCGTTCGTGGATGCCATCAAGGCCGCCGAGCCGCATACCCTGGTGCACGGCCGGCGCATCACCTGTTTTACCGATGCCGAAGAACGCGCCGTCAAACTCGACGCCTTGATGCCGTTTCTACTGGAAAGCAAACTGCGCGAACAGGGCGCGAACGTGGTTACGGCTGCCGACTGGGCCGATCACGTCGAAGTCGACGGCAACTGGATCACCGGGCAGAACCCGCAATCGAGCGGCAGTACCGCGAAAGCGGTGATCAACGCGCTGCAAGCGCGCGTCTAGGAGGCCGCAACCTCGTCGAGCTGCTGCACCACCTGCGCGCACGCCGAGCAAATCGACGGGTGCGCCGGGTCGGTGCCGAGTTCGCGGAACTTCCAACAACGCTGACATTTCGCGCCGTCCGCCGGTTCGATGGTCCAACCCCATGATGGTGCCTCGGGATCCGCATTCTGCGGCAATTCACCCGGAGCGGCTTCCCGCAAATGGAGTTCGGAGAGAATCATCGCCTCACGCAGTGTGTCGCCAAGCTCGAGTAACGACGCGTAGAGACGCGGCGTAGCGACGAGTGTGGCCTTGGCCTCGAAATCGCGCGCGACCACGTTAGCAGCGATCTGGCCGCGTAGCTCTAGAAGCACGCCCCACAGCGCGCGATCGTCGGCCGGCGCGGGCCGCGCGTCGTGCGACCCAAATGACGTATCGAAGACCGAATCGGCGCCGCCGCGCAAATGTGCGGGGATCGCCTGCCATGCTTCTTCCGCCGTGAACGAGAGCACCGGAGCGAGCGCGGTGAGAAAGCGACGTACGATGTATAGGAGCGCCGATTGCGCGCTCCGGCGGCGCGCGTCGTCCTCCGCGAGCGAATAGAGCGGGTCCTTGAGCGCATCGAAATAGAGGCTCGACATCGAGCTTTCGAACGCAATGATGCGCAAGTACGCATCGTGAATCTCGAAGCCGTCGTAAAGGCGCTTCACGTCGCCGGCAAACGCGTCGGTGACGCCGCACGCCAGCCGATCGAGCGGGGCCATGCGGTCGGGTGTAACGATCCGGTCGCTCGGCAGATCGGCGAGGTTCGAGAGCATGAAACGCACGCGATTGCGGATGTTGCGATAGACGCGCGAGACTTGCTCCACCACGTTCGGGCCGAAACGCACGTCGTCGACGAACTCGACCGACGTCGCCCACAAACGCAGCACGTCGGCGCCCCACTTTCCCATGGCGTCGCGCGCGTCGATGCCGGTGCCGCGCGATTTCGACATCGGGCGGCCTTGTTCGTCGTTCACCCAGCCGTTCTTCACCACGCGTTTGTAGGGCGCGCGGCCCTCGATCGCCACCGCCGTCACGAGCGAACTGCGGAACCAGCCGCGATACTGATCGCCACCTTCGAGCACGACGTCGCTCGGCCACGGAATCCCGTCGCGTCCGAGCACGGCAAAGTGCGTCACGCCGGATTCGAACCAGATATCGACGATGTTCTTTTCTTTTTCAAACGCGGTCTTTCCGCAAGCCGGGCAAGCGAAGCCGTCCGGCAGATACGTTTCCACCGGGTCGCTCCACCATGCGCCGGCGCCCACGTCGGCAAAACGCTTTGCGGCCGCGCGCGCAACGCGCGGATCGAGAATCGATTCGTTGCATGAGGTGCAGAGCACCGCGGGGATCGGCGTGCCCCACGTACGCTGTCGCGAGATGCACCACTCGGGGTGGTTTTCCAGCATTTGCCGGATGCGATTGCGGCCCCACTCCGGCGTGAATTCCACCGTATCGACAGCCTCGACGGCTCGGGCTCGCAAACGATTTTGATCCATCGCGATAAACCACTGCGCGGTCGCCCGGAAGATCACCGGATTGTGGCAACGCCAGCAGTGCGGATACGAGTGTTCGTAGTCGAATGCACGCCACAACGCTCCGCTCGCGCGTAAATCTTCGACGATCTGCTTGTTGGCTTTGAAGATGAATTGCCCGGCGTAGGGGCCCGCTTCGGCCGTGAAGACTCCGGACGCGTCGACGGGGTTGAGCACCGGCAATCCATACTTTACGCCGGTATCGAAATCGTCGGCGCCATGGCCGGGGGCCGTGTGCACCGCGCCGGTGCCGGTCTCGAGATCGACGTAGTCGGCGAGAACCAGGGCCGAATCCCGAGCGAAAAACGGATGGCGCACGGCAAGGCCGTCGAGCGCGGCGCCGGTCGCGCGCGCCAGCAGCACGGCATCCGCAAACCGCTCTCCGAGCGCCTGCGGCGCTAGGGCTTCGGCGAGAATCAACGCTTCATTATCGATCCGGTAGAGTCCGTACGAGGCTTCCTCACGCAGCGCAATCGCGACGTTGGCGGGCAGCGTCCACGGCGTCGTCGTCCAGATCAGCACGGCTACCGGCGCATCGCTCGGTAAAGCCGCGGCCGCGGGCCCGAACGCGGCAAGGAGCGCCGCGCGTTGCCCGGCATCGGCCGCAAAGCGGACGTAGACCGAAGGCGAAACCCTGGGTTCGTATTCGATTTCGGCTTCGGCTAACGCGGTTTCATCGTGCACGCACCACAGCGTCGAGCGCAGCCCCTTATAGAGTTGTTGCTTCTCGGCTAAATCCGCGAGCGCGTTGACGATCGTCGCTTCGAACGAGGGATCGATCGTGCGGTACGGATGCTCCCAATCGCCGAAATTGCCCATCCGCGTACGCACGTCGCGCTGGCGGTCGAGCCAATAGAGCGCTCGTTCGCGGCAGTTAGCGCGCAGTTCGAGCGGGTCGATCGCATGGAAGTCCTTGATGCCCAAATGCTTGAGCGTTTCGAGTTCGATCGGCAAGCCGTGCATGTCCCAGCCGGGAATAAACGGCGACCACTTTCCATCCAGCAGCGCGATCTTCACGAACATGTCCTTGAGGACCATGTTCAAAAAGTGGCCCATGTGCAATTCGCCGTTCGCATACGGCGGGCCGTCGTGCAGGATCCACGCGCCGTTCGCCTTGTTCCGTTCGAGCCGCCGCTCGTAGGTGCGCTGCGCCGCCCACCACGCCACGCGCTCCGGCTCGCGTTTGGGCAACTCGGCCTTCATCGGAAAGTCGGTCTTAGGCAAACGGAGGGTATCGCGATAGTCGCGCTGTGCTGAAGTACTCATGGCTCGCGGAGGAGTTCGCCAAGCACCTCGAAATTTCGTTCCGCCGACGCTCGAACGATCGCGATTCGCTCGCGCAGATGCTCCGCGAGCGGGTCGTGCTCCGACATCAGTCGATCGACCGCGGCATCCACGCTCGCATCGCTCGGCGCGGATTGCCCGGGTACCCAGAGCGGGCCGAGCGGATAGGCCAGATCCTCGCAGAGCGCCGCCACCTTGGGATCGTAGGGAATCGCCAAGAACGGCACGTTAAAGCGCGCCGCGAGAATCAACGCGTGCAGGCGCATCCCGATAACCGCGTGCGCGCCTCGCAAGATGGCCGCCGCTTTGGCGAGATCGCACTCGGGCAACAGCATCGGCGCCGTGGCGCACGCGCGGATGATGGTGGTCGCAACCTCGGCATCCGGAGCCCCGCCCAGCGGCAGAAATCCCACCCGCAGCCCATGCTCGGAGCTCAAGCGATCGACCGCCCGCGCGATCGCCTTCGTCCCCTCTTTGAGAGCGGCGATCTTGCGGACGCTGACGATTGCGTATCGGCCCTGCGAAGGGTCCAGGCCCTCGTCCGAGAGATCGGCCTCCTGGGCCGGTAGGTCGTACAGAAACACTGGGTCGGCAGTCTGTTCCACGGTCGTACCTGGTAGAAGCGAGTGTAGCAAATGCAGCGAGCGCGCGTCGCGCACCGTGGCGCGATCGACGCCGCGGCAAAAGTGGCGCACCAAGATACGCCCGACCATATCGAGCGGGCCGATCGACTGCGCGAAAATCATCGTTTTGCGCCGCTGCTTGACCGCTTCGCGCAGGATGCCGGCGTAGTACACGATGCTGCGGACGCTGGTCGCATTCTGCAATAAGCCGCCGCCGCCCGAAAGCACGACGTCCGCGCGGGCGATCGCCTCGCGTACGAGCCGAAAGTTCCAGCGAGGCGTCGCCGCGATGCCCAACCGCGCCGTCGTCGCTTCGGGCGTCGCGGATAGCACTTCGAGTTCGAGCGCAGGGAAGCTCGCGCGCAACCGGCCGACGATGACTTCGAGCAACGCCTCGTCACCCAAATTGCCGAAGCCGTAATACCCGGAGATCAAGGCGCGCACGAACGCCTACGCCGCGGAACGCACGAAGATGCGGCGATAGATAGCGATCGCCACCGCACCGATGGCCACGCCGATCGCCAAACCGTTGAAGATGCGAAAGAGCGAGATGGCGATCGGCGTATGCAAGTGCGAGAACGTATCGACGATGTCGCCGATCCCCACGCCGATGCCCAGCACCAGGAGCCAGCCGACGACGCGGCGATGCGCAACGGTCAGCGCCGGCAACAGCATCATGAACGGATAGCCGAGGAGAAACTCTTTGAAGCGCGGGCGGACGCTCAACACCGTGGTCAGCGTGCTGCGCAACCAGAGTTCCAAATGCGAAGGAGCGATATCGCTCTGGTTTCCGCTGCGCATGACGAGCAGCGCGCCGGCCGCGACGATCGCGATGCCCAAGGCCAACTGATAGGCGCGCACCGGCGCCAGAAAGACGTCGCGCGGGCGCTCGATCCCGGCGTTGAATGCCGGTTTGAACAGGTAGATGGCCAGCGCGATGAGCGGCGGCAGATCGAGCACCAATTTGATACCGCGGAACGGTTCGATCTCTTCCATGGTCAGCGGCGAACTCATCACGCCCACGACGACCAGCGCGCCGAGCAAGGCGACGCCGGTTGCGGCCAGCGTCCAGCCCAGGCTGCGTAAGAACTGCGCCCCGAACCGCGGCGCCGGCTGCTCCGAGAACGCCGGAGCTAGAACGTAGAACGCTGCCGTCTCGAAGAATAACGCGCCGCACAGCGCGATCGCAGAGCGCACGAAGAGATCGTGGTGCGACACGACGCCCGCCGCATAAATCCCCACCGTCGCAGCGTATGCGGCGATCGCCAGCCAACGCCGATACCAGCCGAAGACGCCGAGCAGCAGGACGAAGATCGACGGCACCGCGAGCGCGGCGATCCCAACCAAAAAGCGATTATCGCCGCGGTACTCGGTGATGGGCGTGGCTCGTCCGAACGTGAATCCGTCGCGTTTAAGCTCGGTCGCAAGATCTTTGACCATTTCGATGTTGGTCGCTTCGATCGAGAGCGTTCCGTCTTGGTGCGCCCACGGCCGTAGATATACGACGCGCACGTTCCGTTCTCGTACTCCCAGCACGAACCGCGCCACCACTTCGTCGAGCCGAATTTTGTCGAGCTCGGCTTTGGCGATCGCTTGCACGCGCACCGTCTGTCCGGGAATCAGTCGTGCCAGCGTCGTGTTGCCCTTTTGCACCTGGCCCGGATCGTACGTCTCGATCATGCCGAAATTGAACGGCTGCGACGATGTCGGCCCGTGCTCTTTGAACAGCGCGGCGGCCTGCGGCAAGTGGTCGGGGTAACCGAAGACCTGATTGCGCAACCCGAAGAAAATGACGGTCGATACGAGGCGGTCCTGTTTCAAAACGTCGCCGAGCGCGCGTTCCATCTGCGGCTGGTCGAATCGCTCGTCGTTCTGCAGGCGCGGAATCACCAGCAAGTGTAACTTTTTAGCAAGCGCGATTTCGTCGGTCGGGATACCGAGCGCCGTGTTATTGAAGTAGTCGACTTGCGTGCGGACTTCGATAATCCACGGCTTGGCCGCGTGCAGCACGCGCACGGTTTTCGGCTCGAAGTGCAGCGCCAGCTGCTGGCGATAGCGCTCGTACGTGGAGCGGTCGTAGATCGCCAGATAGATCGCATCCGGTACGATCTTGCCCGCCTTCGCGAGGGCGGCGAGCGTCGGGTCGCTCAGCGCCGAGAGCCGCGCTTGGTTTTGCAGCGCCGCACCGGTGGTCGCGTAGGCGTGCCCTTGCTGGCCGACGTTTCCGCCCAGCTCCTCGGTGAGAGCGAGCGACGTGAGCCCGGCCCGCCGGAGCGCGATCAAAAACGCCGAGGGATTGTAATTGTACGATCGCGCCAAATCGATGAAATCGTTGTAGTCCATCGCCAGCTCGACCCGGTGCGCGTTCGCTTCCTCACGGATGCGAAAGACCGCGACCAGAGCCGAGGCGAGTAGGGCAAGCGCCAAGATCGACGCGACGATACGCGTCCGAATGGATGAATCGATCACGGGGGAGGCAGTTTCGAGCGCCCGCGACGGTGCACCCGCAACGCCTTAGCTGGGAAAAACAAACGGACCCGCCAGAGGCGAGTCCGTTTGCCGTCGCGTATGCGGTTGCCCGCATACCGGGTGTGGGCGACGTCTATATAATCGGGATGCTCGAACGGTCACGTCCATGCGGCATCGCCTGCCCACAACAACGGATATTAGCAGAGATTCCGGTTTCCGGGAAGCGTCCGAACGGATTTTTTACGAATCTCTCTTCCACGCGGGCGTACGCTTGCTTAAGAATGCCTCGATGCCTTCTTGGGCATCCTCCTCCAGGGCATTTCGGGCCATCGTCTCCTTCGTATAGGCATACGCGGCCGGCTGGGGCAGATCGATTTGGGCGTAAAAAGCCGCCTTGCCGATACCGACGACCGTGCGGCTCGCGGAGCCGATCCGGCGGGCTAAATCCAGCGCCGCGTCATGGAGCGACTCCGGGGGCACGACCGCGTTGACGAGCCCCCAGTCGGCCGCCGTGCGCGCGGTGATCGGCTCGCCGGTCAGCAGCATCTCCATCGCCCGCCGGCGCCCGATCGCGCGGGAGAGCGGCACCATCGGGGTGCTGCAGAACAGCCCGATGCGCACCCCCGGCGTGGCGAAGGTCGCCTCGGTTGAGGCGACGGCTAGATCGCACGTTGCGACCAGTTGGCAGCCGGCCGCCGTCGCGATTTTCGCCACCTCCGCAATGACCGGCTGCGGCATCGCGATAATCGTCTCCATCAAGATGACGCAGGTATCAAAAATCTCGCGGTACTCGTTGGGCTCGCGACCGAGCAACTCGCGCAGATCGTGGCCGGACGAAAACGCCGGGCCTTCACCCCGCAAGATGACCGCGTGGACGGAACGATCCCCGGCGATGGCACGGAACGCCGCCGTGAGCTCGCGCATCAGTTCGAGCGAGAGCGCATTGCGTTTCTCGGCCCGGTTCATCGTGACGATCGCGGTGCCGTCGCGGTGTTCGACGATCACGTGTGTGGATAGCGCTGTCTGCATGGTAAGCCTCCGACGAAACAACTGCTTTGAATGTTGGCCGAAAAAGGCAAAAAGCCCGCGGTGGCGGGCTTTTTAAGTGGTGGGCGATGACGGGCTCGAACCGCCGACATCCTCCGTGTAAGGGAGGCGCTCTCCCAGCTGAGCTAATCGCCCTGGGAGCATCCAGGCGAGCGCATGCACCGCCGGACGTTCGGATCCCTTTTCACGTTCGCCATTACCGAATAAACACCGCCCGCGCGTTTACGAGCGCCCTTTTCCCGGGTATGTCGCTAGCGGTGAGCCCGCACTACCGCGCCGCCTATACCGGCGATCCACGCAACGTATCCTTGGCGCGCAACGCCATTGCAAGTTTTGCGAGCATGTGCGGCTTTTCCGAAAGCGACGTCGCCGATATTCGCCTCGCTGCCGGCGAAGCGTTGAGCAATGCGGTCGAACACGGCCGCAGCGCGCGTTCCAACGGATTCTCCGTAGTGTGCCGATTCGAAGACGGCGAGATCGCGATCGAAATTCGCGATAACGGTGATGGATTCAGTATCGAGGGGAGCCAGGCCGCACCGCTCGAAGAGCGCGCGCGCGGATTTGGGATGGGCCTCATGTGCAGTCTCATGGACGGCGTGAACTACGACCACAACGGAACGCGCGTGCGGCTCTACCGACGGCTCGAAGAGCCCCACGCGCCGGGCTGAGAATCGCTACGGCTTCGTGGCCGCGTCGGCGATCTTTTTTTGGAGCAGGTCGAGCGCCGCTCGGAGTTGGGCGTCGTCTTTGGCTTCGCCGAATCGCGCGCCGCGATTCTCTCCGATACTCACATCCGGCTTGATGCCGCGCAGGTTGATGTCTTTACCGTTGGGCGTGAGGTAATGCGCCGTGGTGATCTTGATGGCCGAACCATCCGGTAGCGGGGTCAGCGTCTGCATCACCCCTTTTCCGAACGTTTTCGTACCGACGAGCACGCCGATACCGTCGTCCTGCAGAGCGCCCGCGGTAATCTCGGATGCCGAGGCCGTATAGCCGTTGACCAAGACGCTCACCGGAACGTCGATGCGCGTGTCGTCTTGCGCGTCGATCGTTTGATTGGCGGCTCCGCGCTGCTCTACCGTAACCAGCGGCTTATTTGCGATCATCGTCGAGCTGATCTCGAGCGCCGAATCAACGTATCCGCCGCCGTCGTTGCGCAGATCCAGGACCAGCGCGCGCGCGCCGCCGGCTTTGAGACGCGAGAGCGCCGCATCGAATTCGCTCGGCGTAGCCCGGCCGAAAGCCAGGACGTACACGTAACCGATGTGTCCGGCCAGCATTTTGTAGATAACGGTCGGCGGCTGGATTTCACTACGCGTGATGGCGACGGTTTCGGTCGGCGTGCTGCCGCTGTGCGCGATGGCGATATGCACCACGGTGCCGGCCTTGCCGCGCAGCAATTTGCTGGCGTTCTCCTGTGTAAGCCCTTTGGTCGAGGCTCCGTCGATGGTAACGAAATTATCGCCGGGCAGGATGCCCGCTTTGTCGGCCGGCGTGCCGGGCACTACATACGAGGCGCGCACGAGTTTCGTGGCGGGGTCTTGCTCGATGAGCACCCCGATGCCCGAGATTTTTTGCGGATCCAGCGCTTCGTTAAAAGCCTTGAATTCCTGCGGATCGAGAAACGCCGTCCAGCGATCCTTGACCGATTTCGCCATGCCGTCGATCGCAGCGTAGGCGTACTCGGTCGGGGTACCGTGGGCGGCCTGCGCCACCGACACGATCGCTTGATCGAGTTGCGCCATGCTCGCTTCGCTATCGTCCTGCGCCTGTAGTGCCGGGATGTCGACGCGCGCGCCATGCTTGTGCGCGGCATCGATCAGCGCCGTGCGCGCCGCGTCGAGCAGCGATTGCCCGGCAACTTCCTTGTAATAGGTCGACGAAAGCAAACGGTAACTCTCGCGAACGTCCAAGGCGACGGGCCCGGGGAGCGGCGGCGCCGCGCTCGCCGTTAGGGGCAAGAGAAGGCCGGCAACCAACCCGAGGGCGGATGCTAGGCGAGCCGAACAAGAAAATAAACTCTGCATATACTACGCTATACTATCGCCCTTCCAGAGGTGGTTCGTCTATTCGATACCCATCAAATTTAGGTTATAATCACTCGGGGCTTGACGACCCCTCCCCAGGTGGGTAGGATGGACGCATGATCGAACCACGCAAAACCGACGTCCTGCGCCGCCTCCGGACCGCCCGCGGCCACTTGGAGGGAGTCATCCGCATGGTCGAAGAGGACAGCTACTGCGTGGATGTGATGAAGCAGATCGCCGGCGTCCGATCGGCGTTAGCCCGAGTGAGCCAAATCGAATTGCGTAACCACTTTGAAAACTGTTTTGCTCAAGCGATCCGGCAGGGTAACGAGGGACCGGCGATCGACGAATTACTCAGCGCGCTGGCCTTCGATAAATCGATCGTCTAGCTCCAAGCCTCCACTCTTAAGGATACCGATGAACACCGTTACGATTTCCGTGCAGGGCATGACCTGCGAAAATTGCGTGCGCCACGTCACCCAAGCGTTGCAAGAACTCCCCGGCGTGACCGGCGTCGAGGTCGCTCTAACGAGCGGCTCGGCGACTATTCAGAGCGACCATCCGCTCGAGCGCGCCGAACTCGCCCACGCGCTCGACGAGGCCGGTTACACCCTATCGTGACACAAACAGCCGAGCCGGCGGTCACCGAACTCTCGATCTCCGGAATGACGTGCGCTTCGTGCGTGGCGCACGTTACAAGGGCATTACGCAAAGTACCGGGCGTCAGCGACGCGACCGTAAACCTCGCAACCGAGCACGCAACCATCGCTCACGATCCGGCCACGGACACGGCCGCGCTCGTCGCGGCGGTCGAACGCTCGGGATATCATGCCGCGGAGGCCACCGACGACGACGCCGACGCGGAGCGAACGGAGCGCGAATTCGTCGTGCGCCGGCGTTTGCTCGTGCTGGCGATCGTATGCTCTGTTCCGACGCTGATCCTTGGAATGTTCGTCGGCGACGTGCCCTACAAGAACGAACTCTTGCTGGCACTGACGTTGCCGGTGTGGGCGATCGTTGGTTGGACGTTTCATCGCGGCGCTCTGAGTGCGTTACGCAGCGGAACGGCGACGATGGATACGCTCGTATCGCTCGGATCGACCGCGGCGCTCGCACTGAGCGTGTACGCAACCATCGCCGGCGCGATGACCTATTACGAAACCGCAAGCGCGATCGTGACGCTCGTCTTTGTGGGGAAATACCTGGAGGCCGCGGCGCGTTCGCGCAGCAACAAAGCCCTGCGTTCGCTCCTGAACTTGCGTCCCGAAGTCGCTCACCGGCGCGAGGCGGATGGCCGCGTCGAAGCCGTCCTGGCCGATTCCGTGCGCATCGGCGACACGCTCGTCGTCGCGCCCGGAGAACGCGTCCCGGTTGACGGAACGATCGAATCCGGCAGCAGTTCGCTCGACCGCGCGCTACTCACCGGCGAAGCGATGCCGATCGAGGTCGGCCCCGGCGATACCATCGAGCAAGGTACCGTCAACGGCGCAGGCGCCCTGGTAATGCGCGCCACGGTCGTCGGCGCCGGAACGACGCTCGCGCGCATCGTGCAAGCCGTCCGGCAAGCACAGGGCTCGACACCACCCGTGCAGCGCCTCGCCGATCGCATCGCCTCTATTTTCGTACCGATTATCCTGGCGTTGGCCGTCCTAACGTTCGCCGGCTGGATGCTCACGCATCACGCGTGGTCCACCGCGCTGGTGAGCGCCATCGCGGTGCTCGTCGTCGCATGCCCGTGCGCGCTGGGCCTCGCGACCCCGACCGCCATCATCGCCGGCATCGGCGCCGCGGCCCGACGCGGCATCCTCTTTAAGGACGCGGCAACGCTGGAACGCGCCTCCGCACTCGCGACGATGGTGTTCGACAAAACGGGCACGCTCACGCAAGGCACGCTGCGCGTGCTCGCCGTGCAAACGTACGGTGAAAACGCCGCGAACGCAGTCTTGCAACTCGCTGCCGCACTCGAATCGTTGAGCACGCACCCGATCGCCCGCGCGATCGTGGCGGAAGCCGGCGCGCGCACGCTGCCGCCTTTGCACGCCGAAGACGTCCGCGTAGAATCGGGGCGCGGCATCGCCGGCGCGGTCGACCGCACGCGCGTGCTCGCGGGTAACGCCGCGTTCCTGGCGGCCAACGGCATCGAGACGCCGGCGACCCGATCGGCAAACACGAATATCTACGTCGCTCGCGACGGCACGATGCTCGGCAGTATCGAACTCGGTGACAGCATTCGCCCGAGCGCCCGTGCAACCGTCGCCGCACTCTCGTCGCTCGGGATAGCATCCCTGATGGTAAGCGGCGATACCGAGAGCGTGGTTGCGTCCGTCGCACAGAGCGCCGGCATCGAACGCTGGTATTCGGGCGTGCTTCCGGTAGAAAAGGCATCGATCGTTCGCGACATCGAGGAGAAAGGCGGCGCGGCGGGCTTCGTCGGCGACGGCATGAACGATGCGCCCGCGCTCGCGCGAGCCTCGGTTGGATTTGCAATGGGCGCAGGCACCGCGATCGCGCTCGAATCCGCGCATGCGGCCATTCTTTCGAACGACCCCTACGCGCTCGTGAGCGCGATCGAGATCGCGCGCGGTACGCAACGCGCCATCGCTCAAAATCTCTTTTGGGCCTTTGCTTACAACGTCGTACTGATTCCGCTCGCGGCGTTCGGTATCGTCAACCCGATCTTTGCCGCCGGAGCGATGGGTCTATCCAGCCTGTTCGTCGTCGGCAATGCACTCGCGCTCTCGCGCCGCTATTCGCGGAAGACGCAAGCGATCCCAAAAGCTTAGCAAGAGCATCCCGGCAGCCACCAGCAGCATGCCGCTCCCTTCGAGTAACGAGGGCCGCTCGCCGAGCAGCGCCCACGACCACGCGACGGCTAACAGCGGGCTGGCCAACGTTCCCATGCTCGCTTCGCGAGCGGGAAGGACGCGCAAGATGAAGATCCACAGCACGTATGCGATTGCGGTCGCAAAGACGATGTTGTAGGCGAGAATCGCGATGTAGGCCGGCGACCAGACCGTCGCGCGCGACGGGACCGCGGCGGCAACGATCGCAAGGACGATTCCGCCGAAGATCAACTGCCACATCGTCATGTTATAGAGATCGAGGTTGGCGCCGCGCTGCAGGCGTTTGGCGATAATCACGCCGATCGCCCAAGAGACTCCGGCCAGGACCGCGATCACGTCGGCGACCCAAGCACCGTGCAAGGGTCCGATCATCAGTGCGACCCCGGCCACCGCAATCGCCACCGCTATGCCCGGGACCAGGCGCAAGCGATCGCCCAGCAACGGCCATGCCAACAGCGCGACCCAAAACGGCATCGTGTACGAAAGCATGGCGATCTTACCGGCGCCGGCGGTGACGATGGCCCAGGTGACCAAACCCAAGAATCCCGCAATCTGAAACACGCCGAGCAGCAAGTATCCGATCGGGCGTTCGGGCCACAGCGGTTTGCGCAACAGCGCCGCGAGCACGAGTAAGAGGAAACCACCGCCCAGCGAACGCTCCGCCGCAAAGACGAACGGCGACGCATAGAGCACGGCGGTCTTCATCAATACCCAATTGCAGCCCCACACGAGGGCAATCATCGCGAGCGCGATCAGCGCGAGAGCGCGCGGCTTCACGATGTCGCCGATGCGCGGCGCAGGCGGTCCATGATCGCGGCACCCAGACCGGCGTTCGGGAGCGGCTGCGCATCGATACGTTCCAAGCCGGCCTCGTCGAGTTCGTGCAGATAGCCAAAGAGGTGCGCGGCGGCCTCGCGCAAATCGCCGCCGGGCGAAAGGACGCGCTCCAGCGCGTACCCGCCCGCCGGAGTAGTAAACGCCAGCGCCCCGGCGCGAACGCGCTCGGAGGGCGCGACGCTAGCGAGATCGACGATACGGATCGGCGTGCGCGGTGCGTAATGGTGCGGCAGGACGCCCGGCGCGAGCGGAGCCGACTCGGCCGAGAGTTCGCGAGCGAGCGGCCCGGTAAGCGTTTCGATCTCTTCGGCCGGGATCGCACCATGTCGTAACAGCGTGGGCGACGGTTCGAGCATGACGATCGTCGACTCGACGCCGCGATCGGTCGCCCCGCCATCGATCATCGCATCGACCGCGTCGCCGAGCATCCGTTCGACGTGTTCGGCACGCGTCGGGCTCAGATAGCCGAACGGATTCGCGCTGGGGGCCGCGATCGGCCGCCCGGCGAGCCGAACGAGTTCGCGCGCGATCGGATGCGCGGGCATCCGCACCGCAACCGTCGGTAAGCCGGCCGTCACGATGTCGGGAATGCTCGCCTGTTTGCGCAGGACCAGCGTCAGCGGCCCCGGCCAGAATCGGGCGATCAGCCGGCGGGCAAGCGGTGAAATATCGCGCGCTACCTCGGCAAGCATCGCTTCGTCGGCAACGTGCACGATCAGCGGGTCGAACCTGGGCCGCCGCTTGATCTCAAAGATGCGCGCAACCGCGACCGGGTCGAACGCATCCGCGCCCAAGCCGTATACCGTCTCGGTTGGAAACGCGACGACGCCGCCGCTACGAAGGAGTGCGGCGGCGCGTTCGAGATGCTCCGGCGTGGACGTCAACCTCTCCATGCCCCACCGATTCGCGCCGGGGCCGGTTGGGTCCGGCGCGACGGACGCAGGCTATTGAATGATGAAGACCGGGACTTGGCCCTTGATGACCGAGACTTTGAGCGTCTGGTTCGGGTGAACCGGCGCGAAGTTGACGCTGCCTTTTGCAGTGAGCGTCGTCTCGACGCCGTTCTGCATCACGACCGTGACGTGCTGAGCGTCGGGCACCTTCTCAACTTTAACGACGTACGTTCCATCCGGAATCAACGAGGCATCGACTTGAGCGGCGAGGGTAGCTGCGGGCGCCAATACGGCACCGGCGAGCGAGAGTATTGCGAGTGTAGTACGCACCAATGTCCTCCAAATGACGACGCCAGCATGCTCCGAAAGCCGGGCGCTCCGCTACGACGGAAGGCATAATACGGATGGCCCTAAACGCAATCTTTACCGAAACCGCCTTGCAGGCGAGAACAACGCGATATCCGCATCGGTCCCGCCGTCCAAGGCCAGGCCGGCCAGTATCTCGCCCAGAGCGGAGGCGAACTTAAAGCCGTGTCCGGAGAAGCCGCACGCCGCGATCGCCCGCGCGTCGCGCGGGTGCGGACCGATGACGAAGTGCTCGTCGGGCGTCATCGTATACATGCAGGCCTTGCCGAACCGATAGGCGCCGATCTCCCCCGGTACGAGTGCCTCGAGCGCTTCACGCACCGGGTCGACATCGGTTGCATGAATCTCGCGATCCAAGGCATCGGCGGCCGACGTTTCATCCGAGCCGTGAAAGGCCGCTTTGATTCCCTCGCCGCTATCCGGAAATCCGTAGAGCGGATGCGCCCATTCGGGGCGATCGACGAAAAACGCCGGCATCGTGCCGGCCCGCGTGCGCGTGCTGCGCGGCGCAAACCAGTGCTGCACGTTGCGCCGAACGCTCAGCGGCACGCTCCACACACCGGCAATCGCATCGGTCCAGGGCCCCGCGCACAGGATCAGCCGGTTCGCGCGAACGGCCGTGCCGTCGCCGAGTTCGATCGCGAGCGAGCGATCGTGCTCGCCCTCGCCCCATGCCGTAGCCCGCGTTTCGAAGCGTAATTCGGCTCCGGCCCCTTCCGCGACGATCAGCTGCGCTTCGATCGCGCGCTCGGGAAAAAGCATGCCGCCGTCGGGCTCGAAGAGCGCCGTCTCGTCGTCCCGCACGGCGAAAACCGGAAAACGCCGGCGCGCCTGCCGAGCATCGAGCGCTTCGAGAGCGAGGCCGTGCACGCGTGCGCTCTCACGCGCGCCGGAAAGCGCCGCACTGCGATCGTTTCCGATCATCAGCACGCCGGTCCGTTGCATAATCTGCAGACCGGTCCGCGCTTCGAGCGCCTCCCACGCGGCATATGCGCGCAAAACCAGCGGCACGTATGCCGGATGCTCGTAGTACGCCTTGCGAATCATCCGCGAGCGACCGCTCGAGGATCCGCGATCGTGGCCGCGTGCGTACTGCTCGAGGCCTAACACGCGGCAACCGCGTTGGGCGAGCGCGGCAACCGCCGCGCTGCCCATCGCGCCTAAGCCGATGACGACCGCGTCGTAGCGGCTATTCGCCGGCTTCGGTCTCGACGTGTTTCGCGGCGCCGACGATCATGAATCGCGGTGCGCGCATCTGGTGCTCCGCATCGCCATGCGCATCCGCATTGGCGACGAGCGCATCTTCATCTGCGCCCTCGATGACGGTCCCGCACAGGGGGCACTTCACTTCTAATGCCATATCGTTCCTTAGTGTGCGCCCGCCAGCATTTTTCCCTTTGCCGCCTCGAGTTGCTCCCCGAGCGCCTCGAGCTCCTCGTTGTCGAAAAGCTGCTTCGCCTGCTTGAAGAGCCGGGTCTCCTCTTCTTTAACGTGGTGTTTCACCAATTCCATCAGCACTTGAAGTTTCGCGTTGTAGGTGTCGTCGCCCGGGTCGAGCGCTTCGAGTTTCGCGAGCATCGCCTTCACGTTGGCATGCTCTTCGAACGCTTCGAACACCTCGTCGCTCGGCTCCGTATTGCGTTTGGTCCGCTCCTTGAAGGCCGGGTAGAAGATCGTTTCCTCGATGTGCGCGTGGAGCGTGAGTTCCCGATCGATGTCCTTGAATATGCGTCCGCGCGACACGTGCGCGGTATCGCTCAACGCTTGGACTTCTTTGAAAAGTTCTTCGACGGCGCGGTGGTCGGCTTTCAACAGCGCGATTGCATTCATGGCAGCATTCCTCATGGGCGAAACATTGAAGTGACACATCATGTACCCGCCCTGCCAGGCGTTAAACCCGCGCTCTAGGCAGCCTGAAATTCGGCGATGGCTGCCATGAACGCATCGCCGTAACGCTCGAGCTTCACTTCGCCCACGCCGCTTATGGCCAGAAACGACGACGCATCGCTTGGCTTTTGGGCGGCGAGCGAGCGCAGCGTCGCATCCGAAAAGACGACGTACGGCGGGATCTCGGCAGCATCCGCCAAGCGCTTGCGTAATTCGCGCAGTCGTTCGAAGAGCGCGTCGTCTCCCGCAACGAGCACGTGCTCCGAGGCCTTCTGTTTGCGCTTCTTTTTTACGAAGCGAGGAAGCGCGAAGCGAATGCTGCGCCCTTCGCGCAGTGCGGCCAGGCCGTCGCTTGTGAGGAACAGCGTACGGCGAGCATCCTCTTGCTCGATCCACCCCGCCCGCAGAAGCTCGGAGACCAACGCGAGCCACTGCTCCTTAGTGTACTCTTTCCCGATGCCGTAAGTGGAAAGCTGGTCGTGTCCCCACTCCGTAATGCGCTCGCTCGACGCGCCGCGCAGAACGTCGACTAGATGGTGCGCGCCGGTGGAGAAGCCGCTCTTAGCGCGGACGCGATAGAGACAGGAGAGCAATTTCTGCGCGGCCAGCGTGCCGTCCACGAGTTCGGGCGCCTGCAGGCAATTATCGCAATTGCCGCACGTAAGGTAGGGCGATTCCTCGCCGAAATACGAGAGCAGAAACGCCCTGCGGCACTCCGGCATCGCAGCGTAGTCCAGCATTTTACGCAGGAGACGCTCGGCTTGGGTGCGTTCGGCGACGTTCGGAATTTGCCGGATAAAATAGCGCTGCTTGGCGGCATCGGCACCGTTGAAAAACAACACGCAGTCGCTAGGCAGGCCATCGCGCCCCGCGCGCCCGGTCTCCTGGTAGTATCCTTCGAGATTCTTCGGCACGTCGTAGTGCACGACGTATCGTACGTTGGATTTATCGATGCCCATCCCGAAGGCGATCGTGGCGCAGACGACGCGAATCTCGTCGCGGATAAAGAGCTCCTGATTGCGCGTGCGCTGCAGCGGGGTAAGGCCCGCGTGGTAGGGCCGCGCCTCGATGCCCGCCTGCGAGAGTTTGACCGCAAGATCCGCCGCCATATTGCGGCTCGAAACGTAGACGATGCCGCTTTCGTGCGCTCGCGCCGACGCGAACGAAACGAGCTGCGTCACCGCATCGTGTTTTTCGAAAACGCTGTAGCGTAAATTTGGGCGGTTGAAGCTGCCCACGAAACGCGTCGGGCGGCGTAGCGCGAGGAATCGTTCGATATCTTCGCGGACGCGCTCCGTGGCCGTGGCCGTGAGTGCCAGCACAGGCACGTCGGCGAACGCTTCGCGCAGCGCCGTGAGGCGGCGATACTCCGGCCGAAAATCGTGGCCCCATTCGCTCACACAGTGCGCTTCGTCGACGGCGATATGTCGCAGATTCCAGCCGCGCATCCGCTCGAGAAAACCCGGCACCGCGATGCGTTCGGGCGCCACGTACAGCAGATGGTACTCACCGCGATCGAGCCCGGAGAGCCGCGCTGCGGCGGCATCGCCGTCGATCGAACTGTTGAGAAATGTCGCAGCGATGCCGTTGGCGGTCAGCGCGTCGACCTGATCCTTCATCAAGGCGATCAACGGCGAGACCACGAGCGTGAGACCCTGCGAGAGCATCGCCGGCAACTGGTAGCACAACGATTTTCCGCCACCGGTGGGAAGCAATGCGAGCGCATCCTCGCCGTCGAGCACCGCTTGCGCGATCTCTCGCTGCAGCGGGCGAAAGGAATCGAAGCCGAAGTATTGCTTCAGCGCGGTCTCGAGCGTCACGGGATCCTTATCACGACGAAGGGTGCGGAAGCCTAGGTTTCGCGCCACGAGCGCGGGCTCCGCTCGCTAGCGCGCGAGGTTGTGAATCGATCCGCCGTGGCGCAGGAGCGGCCCGCCGCCGCGCTCGCGCGCGACCGCGACGATTTCGGCGACGATCGAGACGGCGGTCTCAGCCATGGTGACGCCGCCGATGTCCAAGCCGGCCGGGCCGTGAATCCGAGCGAGTGCGGCCTCGCCGAAACCATCCGCGCGCAACGCCGCTCGTCGTCCTTCCTGGGCGCGATGGCTCCCCAGCAGGCCGATGTACGGCGCCTCGCTCGCGAGCCCGGCGCGCAACGCCGGCAAGTCGATTTTCGGATCGTGCGAGATGACGAGCAACGGCGTTGTCGCGCTCAGCATCGCCGCTAGCACGTCCTGCGGCCAATCGACGATGATTTCGTCGACGCCGGCAAGGCGCTCGGGCGTTGCGAAGGCGGGGCGCGGGTCGACGACCACCGTGCGATACTCCAAGCGCGCCGCGAACGACGCCACCTCTTTTGCGAGCGTCGTGCCGCCGACGACGATCAGCGTGCGACGCGCGGGAACGTGCATCACGAATTCCCGCATGCTTCCCTCGCGTTCGTACGCGATCGGAAACGTCACATCGGTACGGCCGGCTACGATGGCGCCGGCAACAACGTCGAAGCCCGCCGGCGGCCGCCACGTCACCACCTCTAAAAAGCCGCCGCATCCGGTGCCGCCGGTGAGAGGATCGTCGCTGCTCAGGTCGATCGAGAGTACGCGCGACTTCCCGTCGCGAGCCGTTTCCATTGCAGCTTCGACGATCTCGCCTTCGTAGCAACCCGCACCGATATCCCCGGCAACCGTGCAATCTGCGGTGGCCGCCATGGAGGCGCCGAGCGGTGCCGGAGCAGCATTGCGGACGTCCACGAGCGTTGCCAAAGCAAACGGCGTTCGCTCCCGGCTCCAGCGCGCGACCACCGCGAAGAAATCACGCATGCAAGCGCGTCCGCCATAGGCGCTCGGCCATGCGCTCCACATCGCGCGCGGTATGCAGTGCGTCGAGCACATCGATAAACGGCCCCGCCGAACGCATTCCGCCCGCGGTCGGAGCGAAGCCTTGCGAGCGCGCGTGCGGATTTAGCCAGACCACCGCCGCACAGCGCCGCCGGATCTCACGCATCGCGCGCTCGAGTTGCGCTCCCTCGCTCGCGTCCAGCCCATCGCTCGCCACGATCACGAGCGTCTGCTCGTCGAGCACGCGTACGCCGTGCTCGCGAACGAAGCTCGCCAAGCTCGCCCCGATCCGCGTGCCGCCACCCCACGATTCACCCAGGCTCGGCAGTTCGGTGCCCGGCCGCACGGATGCGAGGATACGCGTGACGTCGTGGAGATCGGTGCTGAACACGTAGGTACGCGCGCGCCGCGTCGCGCGTCCAAGCGCATAGGCGAATTGCAACAACACCGTCGCGTGTTCCGCCATCGAACGGCTGCCGTCGACGAGTAAGACGATGCGCGGAGCGCGGCGCGGCGGGCCAAGCCGATGGAGCGTGAGGGGATCGCCGCCGGTCTGCAAGCTCGCGCGGAGCGTGCGTCGCAGGTCGAAGCGCGGCCCGCGCGGTTGCGGCGCCCAACGACGCGACCGCCCCAAATGCACGCTGCGCACGAGTTTGCGCGTTGCCGACTCCATCTCTTCCAAGCCGCATGGGTCGATGGATGGCGGATCCGCAGTTGCTGCGATCGGGCTAAACCGCGCGCGCAACATCATCCATGCCGTAGCCGCATCGGGCGTTTCGTCGGCGACGCGTCGCTCGCGCGACGGGCCGTCGCTTGCGTCGCCGTCGGCTTCATCATCGTGCGGGTCGCCTTTGCGCTCGCGCGCCGGGAGGCCGGGAGACGGTTCGGGCTGCGCTCCGGGGCGCGAATGGCGCGGTGCGTATGCGGCCTGCGGTACGCCTTCATCGGGTGCGAGGAAGACGTGCCGATAGGCGTCTTCGAACACCGCAACCTGCTCGGGCGAACTGCACGCGACGGCACGCAGCGCCGCCCGCACGCGCGCGGGATTCGTGATGCCGAGCAGATCGAGCGCGCGCAGCGCATCGTGGACCTCGCGCTGGCCCGCGGAAAAACCGTGCGTCTCCCGCAGCACCGTAAAGAACTCCAGCACTCTGCGGGAGAGTTCGGCGGAGCGTTCAGCCACGGCGCGCCCGCACCGAGCCGATGCCGTAATCGGGCTCGGTTGCGGCAGTCTCCTGCACTCCCGCATCCGAGAGCAACGGCACGTAGCGCGTGCGCTGCTCCTGGAGCAGCTCCCAGTCTCGTTGCACCTTGAGGATACAGCCGTGTGTGAGTTCGATCGTCCGCTCGTCGAGCGCCGCTCGATGGAGCCGCACGAGCGCGAGCGCCCAATCCAAGCTCTCCGCGACACCCGGTACCTTTTCGAAGGGTTGCGCGCGCAAAAACTCCATGAAACGCGCGATCTGCTCGGCCAGTTTTTGATCGATATCCGGAAGCCTGGCGCGCAGGATCTCCACCTCGCGCTCGCGCGTCGGATACTCCAGCCAGTGGTAGAGACAACGGCGCCGCAACGCATCGGAGAGTTCTCGCGAGCGGTTCGAGGTAACGATCACGAACGGCCGCGACCGCGCGCGGACCGTCCCGAGTTCCGGTATCGAAATCTGAAACTCTCCGAGCAACTCCAACAAGAACGCTTCGAACGCTTCGTCGGCGCGATCGATCTCGTCGATCAATAATACGGGGGCTACGTCCTGCGTAATCGCTTCCAGCAGCGGCCGCTTGAGCAGAAACGCTTCGCTGAAGATCTCCGCTTCGCGCGCGAGCGTGTCGGCTGCATCGTGTTCGGTGAGCCGAATGCGCAGGAGTTGCTTCGGATAATTCCATTCGTAGAGCGCGCTCGCGGCATCCAACCCCTCGTAGCACTGCAAGCGGATGAGGCGCGTTCCCAGGACATCGGCGAGGACCTTCGCACTCTCGGTCTTTCCCACGCCTGCGGGGCCTTCGAGTAAGAGCGGTTTCTCGAGCGCGAGCATCAGTTCGAGCGACGTTGCGAAATCTTCATCGACCACGTAACCGCGCTCGGCGAAACGCTCTCGCAGGGACAAGAGCTTCAAGCGCTGCCTTTCGAGGAGAGCACGGCCGCCGGATCGGCTGCGAAGGCGGCACGGCACCCGGCCGCACAAAAGTAATAGGTGCGCCCTTCGTATTCGAAGCGATGGCGCGCGTTCTCGATCTCGACATCCATTCCGCAGATCGGATCGAGCGCGATCGCCGGAACCGCGGCCTCGCTTTCGTCGAGTTCCGGCATTGGGGCCGACGGTGAGGCCGCAACGATCTCCGCGAAAATCGAAACGGCAACGTCTCCCGGGGTGCGCGCTCCGATATCGAGCCCAACCGGATTGCGGATCGCGGCGAGTTGCTCGGGCGAACGCCCTCCCTGCGCGAGCACGCCGAACACGCGCGCGGCGCGCTTCCGGCTCGCGACCAGACCGATAAAAGCAAGGTGCGCGTCGAGGAGCGCGTCGAGCGCCGCCTCGTCGTAATGCCCGAGCGATGCGACGACGGCAACCGTGCGCGCACGCTCCAGCGCCGAAAGTTTGTTCGCGAAATCGCGCAGGTCGCCCACTTTCACGACGACTCCCGAATAATCCGCAAGGTCTGCGGTTTCGTCTTCGTCGACCACGCGCACGACGTCGTATTCAAGCGCACCCGCCATGCGAACGAGCGCCTGCGCGACCGGCGTAAAGCCCGCAACGATCAAGCGCCGCGCCGGTAAGTGCGGCTCGACGTACACATCGGCGGCACCCTCGGAGGCACAACTCATCGGAATGAAGACGTGCTCCGCACCCAGGCTATCGCCGCCGGACGGCGTTTGTTCGCCGGACGACGGTTCGGGGCGAATGTGCAGCAGCCGCGGCGCTCCGCTGCGGATCGCTTCCAGGCCGTAACGCCGCACGATGTCGCGCGAGCACGATCCGCCGACAAACCCTTCCATGCGGCCATCGGCAAACACGAGCGCGCGATCGCCAAGGTGAGAACTTACGGGCGAACGCCGCGAAACGACGACGGCGAACGCAAACGGAACGCGCTCGCGTTCGAGCTCCGCTACCCGCTCTAGGAACTGCATCGCGCCTTCACGTTCGCAAAGGTCGTGGAGATGACGCGCTGCGCCTGCGCGTCTATCACGCGCCCGGCGATGCTCGCAATCGGCCCGCGCATCGTCGCGCTGCCGCTCCAATCGAGCACCGTGCTCGCGTCGCCGGCGGCCTTGACATCGGCCCCCGCGACCAGATCGACGACGCTCCCAAAGCCTCCGCCGCTGATCTTGAGATTCATGCGGCTGCCGTCGGCTTGCGGATCGAGCTCGATCTTGAGCTTGAAGTTTCCCCGCACCGGTCCGACGCCGACCTTAACGACCGCGTCGACGTGATGCGTATCGACGACGTTCGCCTCGACCAAATCCGGGACGCAGTTGGCGACGCTGCCCGGATCGTTGATGAACGCCCATACGCGTTCCTTAGGGGCGGCGATCTCCTCGTGCCCCTGCCACTGTAGGTTCATGGCGTTTTCGCAGCTTCCATAGCGCGCCAGACTTTGTCGCGCGTAAGCGGCATGTCGATATGCTTGATGCCCAGCGGCGAGAGCGCATCCATGACGGCGTTGACGAACGCCGCGGGAGAGCCGACGTTCGGGCTCTCGCCGACGCCCTTAGCGCCGATCGGATGGTGCGGGCTCGGGTTGCAGGTGCTGGAGGTCTCCCACTTCGGCGTCTCGAGCGACGTGGGGATCAGGTACTCCGTGAAATTCGGCTGGAGATTGTTGCCGTTCTCGTCGTAGGCGATCTCTTGCATGAAGGCGATCGCATACCCCTCGGTCAGTCCACCGTGGATCTGCCCTTCGACGATCATCGGATTGATGACCGTGCCGCAATCGTCGATCGCGAGGAACCGGCGTACGTGCGTGTAGCCAGTCTCTTTATCGATCTCGACCACCGCGATGTACGCGCCGTACGGGAACGTTAGATTCGGCGGATCGTAGTAGTACGTCGCCTCGAGGCCCGGCTCGTTCGGCCCGGGATTCGTGTACGCCGCGAATGCGATCTCTTTCATGGTGATCGTTTTGGATGGAACGCCCTTGACTTGGAACTTGTAATCGATCCATTCGACGTCGGCTTCCGGCGCCTCGAGCACGTGCGCGGCGATCTTGCGCGCCTTTTCGCGCACGCGTCGCGCCGCCATCGCAAGTGCCGCTCCGGCGACGGGCGTGCTGCGGCTCGCATACGTTCCGAGCCCGTAGGGCGCGGTATCGGTATCGCCTTCTTCCACCATGAGATTTAGCGGGTCGAGCCCCAGCTCTTCGGCGACGATTTGCGCCCAGGTGGTTTCGTGGCCCTGGCCCTGCGACTTGGTGCCGGCCCGCACGATGCCCGAGCCCGTCGGATGAATGCGAATCTCGGCGCTATCGAACATCTTGATGCCCATGATGTCGAAGTGTTTGCTCGGCCCGGCGCCGACGACTTCGGTGAACGTCGAAATGCCGATGCCCATCAGCTCGCCGCGCGCGCGTTTTTCAGCTTGCTCTTTGCGTAGCTCCTTGTAGCCGATGATATCGAGCGCTTTGTTGAGCGTCGTGTGATAGTCGCCGCTATCGTAGACGAAACCGAGCGGCGTCGCATACGGGAATTGGTCCTTTCGCACGAAGTTTCTCAGGCGAACCTCGGCCGGGTCTTGGCCGAGTTTGAGCGCGAGAAAATCCATGCCCCGCTCGATTGCATACGACGCCTCAGTGACGCGGAACGAGCAGCGATAGGCAACGCCCCCCGGCGCCTTGTTGGTGAAATAGGCGTCGAGCTCGGTGAACGCGATCGGGAAATCGTACGACCCCGTACAGATGCCGAACATGCCGGCCGGGTACTTGGTAGGATCGGCCGCCGCATCGAACGCACCGTGATCCGCGACCGTCGTAACCTTGAGCGCGGTAACTTTGCCTTCTTTGGTCGCGCCGATTTCCACGTCCATGTGGTAATCGCGCGCAAAACCCGTCGTCGTAAGGTTTTCCGTGCGCGTTTCGATCCACTTCACCGGGACGCCGGTGACGATCGAAGCGACGGCGCTACACACGTAGCCTGCATAGATCGGAACCTTGTTGCCGAATCCGCCGCCGATGTCGGGCGAGATCACGTGAATTTTATCTTCGGGGATACCGGTGACTAGCGAGATCACCGTACGATGCGCGTGCGGAGCTTGCGAGGTCATATACAGCGTTAGCGTACCGGTGGCCGGATTCATATCGGCGACGCAGCCGCACGGCTCGAGCGGTGCCGGATGGCAGCGCTGGAAGTACACGCGCTCCTTGATCTTCACCTCGGAGCCGGCCAAAGCCGCGTCTGTCTCGGCGCGCTTGCCAACCTCCCAATGGTAGATGTGATTGGTTTTGTTTTCGCGGTCCTCGCGCACCAGCGTCTTATCGGTCTTCGCGACGAAGGGGTCGACGACGGGTTCGAGCGGTTCGTACTCTACGTCGACGAGTTCGACACCGTCGGCTGCAGCCTCGCGGGACGTAGCGACAACCGCCGCGACTTCTTGATACTGATACAGCACCTTACCGACGGCGAGAACCATTTGCTTATCGTACCCGTGAAACGTCGGTATCCAAGCGAGATTGACACCCGCCAGATCGTCGGCGGTAATGACGGCCTTCACGCCCGGCACGGCCAGCGCGGCGGTCTTATCGATCTTGACGATTTTCGCGTGCGGATACGGGCTATGCACGATCGCGAGATAGAGCATATTCGGCAGCACGATGTCGTCGACGTATCGGCCCTTGCCGGCGATGAAGCGCGCGTCTTCCTTGCGCTTCATGGGGAGGCCCATTGCGTGACGGCCGTTGGTGGGGACTTCGGTTGTACTCACGTGCATCGCTCCTTAAGAAGCTGCGACCGGTTCGGCGGGCGCGGATAATTCCGCGGCGGCCTGCAGAACGGCTTTGACGATGTTGTTGTATCCGGTACAGCGACAGAGATTGCCCGAGAGCGCGTCGCGAATCTCCGCCTCGTTCGGGTTAGGATTCGTCTTGAGAAACGCGATCGCCGTCGCCATCATTCCCGGCGTGCAATATCCGCACTGTAGCCCGTGCTGATCGGAGAACGCCTGTTGCATCGGATGCAGTTTGCCGCCCGATTTGAAGCCCTCGATGGTAGTGATTTCGTGACCGTCGGCCATCACGGCAAACATCGTGCACGATTTTACCGCGCGGTCCCCATCCATCAACACGACGCAACATCCGCAGCTTGACGTGTCGCATCCGACGTGCGTGCCGGTCAGGCCGAGATTCTCGCGGAGAAAGTACGCGAGCAGCGTGCGCGGCTCGACCTCGCGTTCGTAGGCAGTACCGTTGACGGTCACCGAAATCTTCATCGGACATCCTCCAAACCTAAGCGCGCGAATGTTTTTCGGAGCGCGCGTTCTACGAGCACTCCGGCCATCTGTTTCTTGAATATCACCGTACCGCGCGTATCCGCGATGGGATCGGCCGCGTTACGCGCGGCTTCCATCGCCGCAGCGATCGCCGCATTCGAAGGCTTTGCACCGACCAACGCGCGCTCCGCTTCGACCACGCGAAAGCCCTTTGGCCCGGCGGCGCCGAGCGCGATCGATGCGTTGGCAATCGTGCCGTCCGCCGCGAGCGTCACGCGAGTCGCGGCCGCGGCCGTGGCGAAATCGCCGACTTTGCGTTCGATCTTCATGTATGCGCCGGCGGTGCGGGCTTGCGGCGTCGGAAAACGCACCTCCAGCGCCATCTCGCCCTCGCCGACCGCGGTGGTATACGAATCGACGAGAAAATCGTCGATCGATACGACGCGTTCGCCGCCTTTGCCGCGGATGACGACGGATGCGTGTGCGGCGAGTGCGGCCACGGGCCAATCGCCGGCGGGATCGTTATGGCACAGGCTGCCGACGACCGTGCCCATTTGGCGCACGACGGGATCGGCCACGACCGCGCATACATCGGCGAGCAGAGGATAGCGCGAAGAGACGACCGGCGTGGTTTCGAGCGCAAAATCGCGCGCGCCGGCGCCGACGGCGAGGTAGCCGTCGTTCTCTCGCACGTATGCTAACGATGCAATGGGATTGATATCGATCAAGACCGCCGGACGTGCCAAGCGAAAACGCATCGCCGGAATGAGGCTCTGACCGCCTGCGAGGATGCGTGCATCGTCGCCATGGGCCGCGAGCGCCGCCAAGGCCTCGTCGATCGAGTGTGCTCGTTGGTAATCAAATGGGGCTGGAAACACCTGAGCCTCCAAAAACTTTCAAACGCCGGCTGCACGGCAGTCAGCACAGGGGACGACTACGATTCGTTGCCTGTCTACTAATTCCCAGGGCCTAACTGCATGGTGTATGCGCGCTAGCGCTAGATATTCCAAACAGACAAATCTGGAGCCGTAGCGACCTAATTTCGGTACGCGCGGGCCGAAGTTGACCAGCGATACACGCGTTCCCAGCATCCGTTTGCGCTCTTGACGATGAGATCGTCATAGCCGTTGCTACGATGCGCGGAAACGGCCAGAGTATTCGCCGCGTCGGTGATCGTGTGATCGCGCGTTCCATCTTTGTGCCAATCTCCGGCAACGTCGCTGAATGCGGAGATTGGGGCGGCGAAAATCTGCCGCACCCGCCGGCCGTCGATCGCAAACAGGTTCAAGCCGGTAAAATACGCGCCGCCGCCGGAGTAGCTTTCCATCCAACCGGTCACCACGCCGAACGTGTTGGTGCCCGTTCCGATCGAACGCGGGGTGAGGTCGAATCCAACGATACTGTCCGGCCGAATCGATTGACCGGTAGGCTTGCCCGCATCGTCTTCGGCCGCCATCGGTTCTCGCGGAAGTCCCGAATCGCTCCAGCGTGTCGCGGCATCGAAGGGGCCGCCCCGAGCTATCAGGACCGGTACGCCGTTTCGCAAAGCGATAACGCCGAGATAGACGTGCAAAGGCGCGGAGTTCGCATCGCCGGCGCGCGCGCATTGCGGCTGGCCCGGGTAGAGCGGGCCCGCGCCGCCGGCGCAGACGATCGCAACATAACGGTTACGATGGCCCGTCCACGGTTTGACGCCGACGAACGTCGCGGGCCCGTGCGCGTCCGCAGGGAGTACCAAAGTAGCGACGGTCGCCGCTCGTATGCCGACCGGCATGTGCGCGCCGAGGCGATCCGGCGCCGGAACGCCTTGCAGTTGTTCCGCGACGAACGCTTGCGATTGTTTGGTCGCCAGCTTAGGCCCAACCCGATCGAGGCTATGCACGATAACCGATGAAGCGGGGTGCGCGCATGCGAGCAAGGCGACGGCGAGAAGCGTTCTCAAACGCGAATGCCTTCGACGTCGAGCACGATGTCGATGCGCCGGCTCACCACGATTCCGTCGCCCGGCAATTCGCTATTCCAGTTCACTCCGAAGTCGTAACGATCGATACTCGTTTTGCCGGTAAATCCGGCGCGCTCTTTGGGCCCCTTGTCGACGCCGTCTTCCCACCAGGGTGTCTGCCAAATGCCCAAATGTCGCACCTCCAGCATCACCGGTAGCGTCACCGCGCGAATGGTGAGATTGCCGAGGACCTCGTAGTCTACGGGCCCGATTTGCACCGCGCCCGTGCTTGCGAAGCGAATGGTTGGATACTGTTCGCAATGCAAAAAATCGGCACTGCGCAAGTGTTCGTCGCGCGCGGGTTCGCCGCTCCAGCACGTTCGCGCGTCGATCCTCGCCTCAACCGCAAGCCGTTCGGGGTGGCCGGGATCGAACTCGAGTTCACCCTCCATGTTTTTGAAGGATCCCCTGACCCAAGTAACCATCATGTGCCGGGCGCGAAACTCCGCCGCGCTATGCCCGGGCTCAAATCTCCATTTCATCGTTGGCCTACCTTATCGTGTTATCGCTCACGTTAGCTTGTAACACCGTGTGACGTTCCCTTTATCGCGTTATCGCGGCCTCACGTCGCGAACTGCGGCTTGCGACGGCGCAGCACCAGCTTGCGGTACGCGAAGTTCGCGAGTGCTACCACCAGCGCAATCGCCATTGCGGTAAGGAGCTGCACCGGTGACGGCAGCCCGAAATGAAAGATGGAGCGAAGCGCGGGTATGGCGATCGTTGCCGCGAGGACGCCAAGCGCGCCGAGCGAGAGCGCCGCAGCCACGCGGTTCTTCGCCGTGACGCCGTTGGCGATTAAGCCCACGTTGACGAGCATGAAGGCACTAAACACGATCGTGCGAGTTGTATTATCGTCAAGGCCGAAGGACCGCGCATAGGCCAGAGCCGCGAGCGGCGCACAGAGCGCGATAAGCCCTTCGGCGACGTGCCCAAAGACCGCGCGAACGGAGAGCACCGGATCGTCCGGGCGGCGCGGCGGCCGATCCATCACATCCGGCGCGGCCGGTTCCACTTCGAATGCGATCGAGCACGTCGGATCGACCACGAGTTCCACGAAGACGATGTGAATCGGAAGGAGGACCAAGGCGAAGAGCAGCAGGATCGGCACGAGCGCGATACCGGCGATGAGGACGTGGACCGCGATGATGTAGGCGATCGCCATGCGGACGTTGTCGAAGATGCGCCGCCCGAGCCGAATCGCCGCGACGATCGAGGTGAAGTCGTCATCGACTAACACGAGGCTGGCCGCTTCGCGCGCGACATCCGTCCCGCGAGCACCCATCGCGATGCCGATGTGCGCCGCTTTGAGCGCCGGTGCGTCGTTAACGCCGTCACCGGTCATTGCAACGACCTCACCCGATGCGACGAGCAGCTTCACTAGCCGCAGTTTCTGTTCGGGCGCGATCCGCGCGAATACGCTGGTTAGCGCGATGCGGTCGAGAAGCACGCCATCCGAGAGATCGTTCAGGTCGTTCCCCGTGATGACGCGATCCGGATCGGGAAGCCCGATCTTACGCGCGATCGCGCTCGCGGTAGCCGGGTGATCGCCCGTAATCATGAGCACGCGTACGCCGGCCCGCCCGCACTCGGCGACCGCGCCCGGCACGCCGTCGCGAATGGGGTCTTCGAAGGCAATCAGCCCGGCAAACGTGAGGCGCAGATCGCGCTGGTGCTGCTGCAATGCATCGCTCGCAAGGCTACCGCGCGCGACCGCCAGCACGCGCAGGCCTTCGTTCGCGAGCGATTGCACGCGTTCTGCGATCGCCGCGCTTTTGGCCGGGTCGAGAGCGCACATGGCGAGGATGGCCTCGGGCGCGCCCTTGGCCGCGACCTCGACGGATCCGTCGCCGGAAGCGTAGGCATACGCGGTCGCAAACCAGTCGGCGGAGAGCGGATAGTGACGCACGAGGTTCGCGCCGGGTCCCGGCGATGCTCCGGTTTCCCGAGCGCGCTCTCCGATCGCACGCTCCATCGGATCGAACGAGCGAGGCTCGCTTGCGAGCGCGGCCGTCGCCAACAGCTCGCCTTCGCTCGCCCCGTCGAATGCGAGGCTCTCGGCAACGCGCATGCGGTTGAGTGTGAGGGTTCCGGTTTTGTCGCTGCAGAGGATGGTTGCCGAGCCGAGCGCTTCGATGGCGGGTAGACGCCGCGTCAGCACGTGTTCGCGCGCGATACGCCACGCCCCAACGGCGAAGAAGACGGCCAGTACGACCGGTATCTCTTCGGGTAACAGCGAGATTGCGGCGCTAACGCCGGCGAGCAACCCGTTGAGCCAGTCGCCGCGCAAGAATCCGTAAGCGAGCGTCGCGATCGTGCAGACACCCAACGCCGCGGCCGCGAGACGCATGACGAACGGGAGCATCGCGCGTTGCAGCGGCGTTTCGGTGCGTTCGACTTCCGCAAGCGACGAGCCGATTTGCCCGAGGCGCGTTTGGGAGCCGGTCGCAAGAACCGTCGCGCGCGCGCTGCCCGCGACGACGAGCGTCCCGGAGAACACGCGAGCGCCGGCTTCGCTTTTGTTGACCGCGACCGATTCTCCGGTGAGCAACGATTCATCGACTTGCAGGTGCGGAGAGGCGACGATGACGGCGTCCGCCGCTACCCGATCGCCCTCGTACAGCAGCAACGTATCGCCGGCCACGACGTCGCGCCCGGCGATGCGAGTCTCGACGCCGTCGCGAACGACGAGCGCCCGGGGTGAGGCGAGGTCGCGCAGCGCCTCGAGCGCGCGGCTCGTGCGCAGTTCCTGCACCGCGGTGAGGACGACGACGGCAACGACGGAGAAGCCCAGGGCCGCGGCATCGCGCGGGTCGCCGAATATCGCATAGATCGCGGCTGCGACAACGAGCAGCACGACCATCGGTTCTCGTGCGATGCCGAGCGCAAGTTCGATCCAGGCACCGCGCGAGCGTGAAGTCAGTTCGTTGGGCCCGTCTCTTGCAAGCAGCGCTTCCGCTTCGCGCTGCGAGAGGCCCTCGCTCATGCTTGGGTTTCCTTGCGAGCGTCCTCCCGGAGCATACCGATCAGCGTCGGAATCGCCACTTGGAGCGCCGCCGCGAACGGAATGGCGATAAGCGCCCCGGCGATGCCGAATGCCGCTCCCCCGATCAGGAGCGCGGCGAGCGTCACGACCGGCGAGATGCGCACGGCCCGGCTCATGATCTTCGGAATCAGGACGTTGTTTTCGATCTGCTGGATGACGAAGAAAAAGATCAGGATCGCGACGAGTTGCCAGCGTTCTTGCGTGAGCGCGATCAGCGTCGCCGGAATCGCACCCACCACCGCCCCGACCAGCGGGATGAAATCCGCCAACCCGACAACCGCGCCGATCAGGAAGGGAAAGCGAAGCCCGATCGCCGCTGCGCCGATGGTCGCCGTGACACCCATGATCGTTGCTATAAGCAATTGTCCGCGCGCGTATCGTCCAAACTGCAGACCGATGAGTTGGAGCCCGCGAGAGATCGTCGCTCGATGGCGCTCGGGGGCAAGATCGAGGAACATGTCGCGCAAGTGGTCGGATTCGAGCGCCATATAAAACGAGAGGATCACAACGGTGATCGCCGACCATACGATGCCGACCGCTCCGACGGTCGCGGAATAGGCGCGCGCGGCATACATCCGTGCGACGCTCTCGTCGCTCGATGCTTGGCCGATAATGCTCTCTGGCGAGGGAAGCCATGGATAGAGCTCCCGCAAGTGCGCGAGGGAGCCGGTCACCCGGCGCACCAGCGTCGGAATATCGACGACGAGGCGTTGCGCTTCCTCACCGATCACGTAAACGTAGTAGGCAACCGCCGAGCCGATGACCCCGAGCACGAGTACGTAGGCGATGACGAGGGCGGTGCCCCGGGGAAGCGTTCGGCGGCCGGCGCGCCCAAACGAGATCCCGGCGATGCGGTCACCGAGCGGCGCGACCGCGCTGGCCACGATCGCGGAGACGAGCAGGATCAGAATGGCCGGAGCGGCCTTCACGGCCAGCCATGCGCAGGCGAGGACGCCCAAGACGGTTGCGGTGACGGCGAGCGTAGTTCCGATCGGGTTACGCATTAGGTCTCTAACGCTACCACGAGCCGCAAGCAAGAACGCAGAAGAAACGGTGAAGCTCGCCAAAACGGGCCGCGGCGGCCTCCACACGCGCCCAACGATTCGAGAGACTTGCAGCCGAGCCGTCGATGGCGCTTCGTGGCGCCGCAAACGACGGCTTTAGACGCCTTTAGCTGAAGAACTTCCCGAGCGTCATCGTGATGCCGGCGCTCGCAAGCGAGAACTGCATCGTCGTGCTTTGGGCACACACGTCGTCGTATGCAAAACCGTATGCCAAACCGTTGCTGCTGACTTCGTGGTAAACCATTGCGACACGGCCGTGTTCCAGTAGTTGAAGATCGCGTCGGTCGGCTGGTTTGCGCTGGTAACGTTGGATGCATAGTCGCTCGGCGAGAAAGTGCCCATCTCCGACCAATCCTTTCGACAAACACCCGATATTAAAAAGTGCGCTAGGTACCATTTTTTGTGCGCACCAAGCGGCGCTTCGCTGCCTTCCTTTGCCTGCCCGGCCTGCCCGGAGTCCCAGCTCGCTCGAGAATGGTATTATTTGGAAAACATGGAGTCCAGTTGTAAGCTGCCGGATATTACCGTGGCGGCTCACGGGCCGGCCCTCCCTTCGGTATGGGTGACATCGTGAGCGACCGAGAGATACCGGCAACCCACACCGACGTGTGGTTTGACGATTACCGCTTTCGAAACGGCCAGCGTATCGCGCGGCTCCGGATGCACTACGCGACGCTCGGAGAAGCGCATCGCGATGCGGCGGGGCGGATCGACAACGCGATTCTTCTTCTGCACTGGACGCGAGCGGACGCGCGAGTGCTGCTCACCGCAGAGTACGTAGACGCGCTGTTCGCTCCCGGCAAGCCTCTGGATGCGCGCCGTTTTTTCCTGATTTTCCCCGACAACCTCGGCCACGGCCGTTCGAGCAAACCGAGCGACGGGATGAAGACCGCATTTCCCAACTACGGATATGGCGACATGGTGGACCTTCAGCATCGGCTCGTGACCGAGGTGTTGGGAATCGAGCGCCTTCGCGCCGTGGTTGGAATGTCGATGGGCGGGATGCATGCGTGGCAGTGGGCCGAGGCTTTCCCCGACGCGATGGACGCGATCGTGCCCATCGTCTCCTTACCGGTGAAGATTGCGGGCCGCAATCTGCTTTGGCGGCGACTGGTCATCGATGCCATCCGCTCCGACCCCGCTTGGAACGATGGGCACTACGAGGAGCCGCCGGAAGGCTGGCTTCGGGCTTACGCGATCCTTCGCATGATGACCGATAGCGTGCCGCACTTGCAATCCATCATCCCCGATATCGACGCTGCCGAGCAATTCCTCAGGGCCGCCCGCGCGCAAGCGGAGTCGGCCGATGCGAACGACGTGCTGTACGCCTTGGAGGCCTCTGCCGATTACGACCCGGAGCCCGGGCTGGCTTCGATTAAAGCCAAGGTCTACGCGCTGGCTTTCTCCGACGACGAACTCAATCCGGTCTCTCTCAATGCGCTCGCACGCTGCATGCCGCTGGTTGCCCATGGCCGCTTCGTCATGCAAGAAGCATCGGAAGAAACGGTAGGCCACTCAACAACGGCACACCCGAAGCTCTGGTCGGCTCACCTCGCCGCTTTCATGCGCGAGCTCGAAGATAAAAGATGAGTCCGCACGACCATGCCCCGATAATGTGCCGATTCACGCGACCTGCGGAAAGGCAAAAGCAGACCGGATTTTTAAGCATGGGTGATGATTCGCTCGCTCATCGCTCTCGTTGCGCTGCTATTCGCACCGCTCGTTGCCGCTGCCGCGGTTCTCCCCACCGGCAATCTGCACTGGCGGGAGGCCGGCCCCGCGGTGGCCGGCGGCCGCGTGACGGCCGTTGCGGGGTCGAACCGTGATGCAAGTCTCTATTTTCTCGGAGCGGCCGGAGGCGGTGTCTGGAAAAGTACCGACGGGGGCGCCAGCTGGCAGGCCGTCTTCGATAAAGAGGGCGTCGGATCGATCGGCGCGGTCGCGATCGATCCGACGAACGACAACACGGTCTGGGTCGGTACGGGCGAATCGAATCCGCGCAATGACGTCAGTTATGGTAACGGCGTCTACAAGTCGACCGACGGCGGCAAGACGTGGACGAACGTCGGCCTGCGCGCGACGAAATATATCTCGCGCATCCTGATCGATCCAACCGATCCGCAACACGTCATCGTCGGCGCACTCGGCAACGTCTTCGCCGATTCGCCGGATCGCGGCGTGTACGTCACGTTTGACGGGGGAAAGAGTTGGAGTAAGACGCTCGATGTCGGCCCGCGCAGCGGCATCTCCGATATGGCGATGAATCCCGGTACCCCGAATGTCATCTACGCGGGCGTGTGGGAGTTTCAGCGCCGGCCATGGACGTTCAGCAGCGGCGGAAATAAAGATGGCTTGTACCGTTCGGCAGACGGTGGCCGAACGTGGAGCCGCCTTACCGGCCACGGGCTGCCCACGGGCATCACGGGCCGCATCGGACTCGCGGTCGCTCCCAGCGATCCGAATCGCGTCTACGCGCTGATCGAATCGAAGCAAGGCATTCTCTGGCGCTCCGACGATAACGGCGCGACGTGGAAACTGGTGAGTTCGAACACGCTCGTCGATCAACGACCCTTTTACTTCTCACATATCGCGGTCGATCCGCGTAATCCTAACCACGTATTCACCGCGTCGACGGAACTTGCGCAAAGCACCGATGGCGGCAAGACGTTCAAAGCAATCGCGCGCAACGTACACGGCGATTTTCATGCCATCTGGATCGCGCTGAGCGATCCCAAGCGCGTCATCGTCGGCGAGGACGGCGGGTATGCGCTAACGGTCAACGGCGGCGACACCTGGGCGTTCTGGGCAAACCTGCCGATCGGGCAGTTCTACCATGTCGGGTTAGGCAACGACAACCCTTACACCATCTGCGGCGGATTGCAGGACAATAATTCCTATTGCGGGCCATCGAACTCGCTCGATATGGCCGGCAACACCAACGCAGATTGGTACGCGATCGTCTACGACGACGACGGGCAATGGGCCATTCCCGATCCCCACAACCCGAATCTCATCTGGTCGGACGGACAAGACGGAGGGCTCTTCACCTACAAGCGGAGCTCGCGCGAGTACACGTTCGTGCAACCGTATTGGACGACCGTTCAGGAGAGCTACAACATCGCATCGAGCCCGTACCGCTTTAACTGGGATTCGCCGATCGGCTTTGCGCCGTGGAATTCGCACATCGTGTGGTCCGGCGCCAACGTCGTCTTCCAGACGACCGACGGCGGACACACTTGGCGGCCGATCAGCCCCGATCTCACGCTCAACGACAAGGCGCATCAGGCTCCGGCCGGCGGCCCGATCACACACGACGTCACCGGCGCCGAGTACACCGACACGATTCTGGATATCGAAGGCTCGCCGCTTTCGCGCGGCGAGATTTGGGTTGGGACTGACGACGGCCTCGTGCAGATGACGCGCGATGGCGGCGCCCACTGGACGAACGTCACGCCGCCGGATGCGATTCGCTACGGACGTTTCGAAACGGTCGCGCCCTCGATGCTCGAACGCGGCACCGCATACGCCGTGGAAGACGCACACCTGCTGGGCAATAGCGCCCCGCACGTCTGGGTGACGCGCGATTACGGCGCGCATTGGCGTTCGATCGTCAACGATCTGCCGAACGATCTGTGGACGCGTTCGATCCGCCCCGATAACCGCAACCCCAACCTCGTGTACTTGGGAACCGAAGAAGGCGTGTGGGTCTCCTACGATCGCGGCGAGCGGTGGCAGAGTCTGCGCAACAACATGCCCGCCGTTTCGGTTCAAGACATCCGCATTCAACCGCAGTTCGACGACCTCGTGCTCGCGACGCACGGTCGTTCGATTTGGGTGATGGACGACATTCGCCCGCTACAGGATCTCCCCAAAGCGGTCGCATCCGGTACGTGGCTCTTCCAACCGCGCACGTCGTATGAATACAATCTTACGAACAACACGGAAGGCACCTACACGAATTACGCCGCGGCCAATCCGCCGTACGGCGTGCCGATCACATACTATCAGGCCTCATCCCAATCAACGGCACCGCAGTTGACGATTCTCGATGCCTCCGGGCACGTCGTCCGCACGCTAACCGGAACAAACGCCGCCGGTTCGAACCGCGTCGTGTGGAACTTCACCACAGCACCGCCGGTCAAGTGGACGGGCGCAGCGAACCGCGCGTTCGGAGGCCCCGACGACGGGCCGATGGTGGTACCCGGCCACTATGCGGTGCGCATATCGCTGCACGGCAAAACATACACACGACGCTTCTTGGTAAAGCCGGATCCGAAATCCACCGAAACCCAGGCACAAATGCAGCAGAGTTTCGATGCGTTCGCGAAGTTGACGCGCATCTATTCGAGCGTCGACACCATGCTCAATCAGCTCGACAACGTGCAGAAGGCCCTGGGGGATGAGCCTGCGCTCACAGCCGGCCCTGCCGCTGCCGCGCTTGCGCGCGCGCGCCGAGATCGCGCAACCGTCACCGCGCAACTGACGGCAAACTATACAAACTCCGAAGACTCCGTCTCTCGACCGGGCGCCTTGCGCGAGAATCTGGACAACGCGCTGACGACACTCGAAACCTTCCCGCTGCAGGGGATCATCACGCCTGCCGCGGCGCAGTTCTACGCCCGCATCGACGCCGAATACCGCGCCGCGCTGAGTTCCTACAACGCCTACGCGGCCTCAATTCCCGCAATCAACCGGAGCCTCGCACGCGCCGGCGTCCGTCAGCTCCACGCCATTCCTCTGGAGTCCGCAGCACCCTAGGTGCGCACGCGCGCGGGTCGCAAGCTCGTCATACACGTTAACGGGCCTGCGCCTCCTTATCCTCCGGCATGCTGGCGGCCGCCAGCCGGTCCAACTCGGCCGCGTAACAATCCGCGGCCCGGCGCCACCCTGTAAATCCGCTCAGATTTGCTAACGGCGCGCCTGCAAGCGCAAGCGAGCGCACAAGAGCTTAGCGTTTGCGCGACCGTTCGCAAATTGCACGAACATGGGCTTGATGGTGGCATTCCCATACACCGCGAGGGATGTGCTGCGCGAGGAGTCCGGACAAGAGCGTTCCGATCGAAGAAGAGCGTGCTCCGAATCGAGAACGCCGTGAGAACGCGAAATCGAAAGCATTCGCACAAAATGCCGACCGCGGTATCAAAATAATTTCATTCAATATCCCTCAATGCATAGGACACGATTATGAAATTATTATTCGCCGCCAGCGCCCTGGCGGCAGTGGCGGTATTAGCCGGCGCGGCGCCGAGCGCGGACACACAATATGCCGGCGTCATCACCCAGTCGATCGATACGGCGAATGCCTACGTGGGGCAGCCCATCACGCTACGGGACGTGATCTCGGAGGACGGTAACGTCACCGGCGCAATACTGACCGGCCGCGTCGAGCACGTGGTCAGCGCCGGGCCGGGCCGGCGCGCCGAACTGGAGATGGTCTTCACCAAGTTGACGCTCGCCGACGGCGCGCAATATGCGGTGGACGGTGTCGTCACCGGAATGCAGGCAAGCACGAAGAGTAACGTGGGACGCGAAGTCCTCGGAACGGTGGCCGGCGTATTGGTCGGCAATATTATTGCAAAGAGCATCTTTCACGCAAGCGGCGGCGCGGGCGGCTTCCTTGGAGCCGCGGGCGGCTATCTCATCGCGAGCAACATGAAAGAAAACATGGTGGTACCCAACGACTCGGTTGTACGCGTGACGCTGAACTCAGTGCGCCGCCAGACACCCTGAGTGTCGCTCTCACGCCGATACGAAGCGGCGGCTTGCTTGCAGCGATCACGACAGCGGGTGCCATCACCGAGTATGCCCTTCCACGGCAAATGCCGGACCGAACGCGACCGCTTCTGGATCGGACGGCTCCTGGTGGTTCACCCTCTCGACCAAATCGGCTTTATTCCCAACATCCCGTAAGGAGGATGCTATGACTCGACCCAAATCTTACCAACTCGCCTCCCGCACCGCGGCGTTGGTCGGCGCGGGCATCGCCACGCTGCTGCTCGCCGCGTGCGGAAGCAACAGCACCACCACCACGCCCTTTCCCATCGGACCCACGCCGACGCCCATGACATCGTATCCGCCGGGCTCGCCGGCGCCGGTGGGCGCAACTTCGCTCTACGTTTCCAACGAAGGCGCGAACAGCATCATGGTGCTTCCCGCTTCGGGAACGAGCACCGTGACACCGACCGCTACCATCTCGGGATCGCAGACGCAGCTCAATCAGCCGATCGCGCTCGCGCTCGATCCCGCCGGCAATATCTGGACGGTCAATTTCACGGCGACGCAGCCAAGCATCTTGGAGTTCGCATCGATCGCCAACGGTAACGTAGCGCCGATCAACACGATCTCGTCGAGCGTGCTCGTTCAGCCGTCGGCGATCGCCTTCGACGCGGCCGGCAACATCTACGTCGCAGACTACGGGAACGACGCGATCGACGTCTTTGCCGCAGGCTCCTCCGGGAGCGTGACACCCTTGCGTACGATCAAAGGATCGACGACCACACTGATGCACCCGCGCGGCCTGCAGGTCGATAGCTCCGGCAACATCTGGGTGGCTAACACCGACGCTCCCGCCATCGACGTCTTCGCCGCGACTGCGAGCGGCAATGCCGCGCCGATACGGACGATCGCCGGATCGTCGACCCTGCTGGTTAAGCCAAACGGCGTCGCACTCGATGCGGCGGGAAATATCTACGTTTCCAATCTAACGCCGCCGGCAACCGGAACCGTGAACATCTACGCGGCCTCCGCCGTCGCGAACGCGGCACCGATCGGCCAATACACGGACGCGAACTACGTCGGCAATCCGTACGGCATCGCACTCGATAATCTCGGCTACGTCTACGTCGGCGATGAGGGCCCCAATGGAGCCGTGAAGGTCTATCCGCCGGGAACCTCGGGCAACGTCACCTATGTCGAACGTTTCACCGGCATCTTCAACACGCCGGAAGGCATCGCCGTCCGGTGAACGCGGTTGGGCCGACCCTTACGCCGAGCGGCTCAACAATCGCCGGCACGTCGTTCGATGAATACATCATGGATGCGGGGACGGAAGAGCCCAGAGCAATTTCTGAAAGTCCGGGATGCTTTCGAGATTCCTAAACCAGCGACGAACGCCCGGCTGAAGCGCCAGTTGCAGCAGGTTTGGATCGTGCTCGATGAACGCGCGAGAGAGTTGCGCCAGGGCCTCCGCTGCCAGTCCGTAAGCGGCCGCGGCCACCGCAATGCTCACCGGAGAGACGTACCGTCGCTCCGCGATAGCGACGAGTTGCCGATAGACGGCTTCGATGAGCCCTTCCTGCCCGGTATCCGCGTAGGCGCGGGCGAGCAACGCCAACGCCTCCGGGCCGGCCGCTCCTTCTAGCGCTCGCACGTCATCGATCGCCCCCTTTGCGTTACCGTTCAGCAACCGCGCTCGAGCCCGCTGTTCGCGCGCTAGTGACGAATGCACCCCACCGGCGATAATGCTATCAAACATGTCGATCGCGTCGTCGAAGCGTTCGGCGTGCATCAGCACGCGCCCCACAAAGATTTGGAGCGCTAGCGAGGACGGATGCAGAGATAAGGCCCGTTCGGCTTCAGAGAGCGCCCGTTTAACATTGCGCGCACATAAGGCGAGCCACGCGGAAGCGTGGTAAATGGCAACGCTCGGGCTGCGCAGTTGCCGAGCGCGCTCCAGTTCGCGACGAGCGCCCTCGAAATCCCAGGCAAAGAGCGCGAGCGACTGGGCCAGTAACGCGCGCGGCGTCGCCGACGTGGGCGCGACTTTCAATGCTGCGTCGAGGTACGTTCGCGCCTTGAAATACGTGAATTGCGGCGCTACATACTGCTGCTCGCCGAGCAGCAGAACGGCCTGCGCCGCGCCGGTCAGGGGCAATGGGTTCGAGGGCTCTGCGTCGTGCGCGCTTTCGAACGCCGTTACGGCTCGTTCGACCGCCGCGAGATCCTGCGTTTCGAGTAAATGGCAGCCGCGGCAATAAAGACGGAAAGCTTCGCTCGCCACCCTCTGATCGATCGGCGCTCCCCAGGTGGCCGGCTGCTCGGGATCGACGGCCCGCTGCTCGACGACCGCGACCGGAACGGCGAACCGAAAGCCTTTTCGGGGTTGGGTGATGATGTACGAATGATCCCGGGCCGACTCTCCAAGAAGCTGACGGAGCATAAAGACGTGCTGGTTGACGTTGGCAACGCTCACCGTCTGCCCCGGCCATATGCGTTCGGCTAGGGTACCTTTGCTCACGATCTCTCCACGAGATTCAATAAAAATCAGCAACATCTTGAGAAGCTTGTCGCCGATGGGTTTCGTGGTTACCCGATCGGCCAGCAACCTGCGCCCTACGTCCAGCCTAAACGCCCCGAACGTGACCGTGGCCGTTTCACGGGGCTCGCCGGCATCAAACAGGTCCGTGGATACCGCGCCTACGGTACCATCCGGCTGCCTCGTCCCCGCCGCTAAAATCATATAAACCAGTCACCCTTTAGATACAAGTCACTCTTTTAGAGCTGACTTTATCAACGGTCGCCGTCGCCCGTCGCGAACGAACGGACGGCGCCGCGGACAAATGGGTTACGTGTGCCGGGGAACCTCGCACGATTCAAACGCAAAACTGTAAACGTCCAGACCGTATGCCTGCGGTATCAGACGCAATGTATGATAGCCGAAGTTCGCATTCATCACGATATCGTAGGCCCGAGGTTCCTCAACGTTAATAAAAGACATCCCGGACGAATCATAGCGAATATCCCGGCCGGCATCGTCTTTGGGCACCGGGTTGCCGTCCTGGGTCACGTCTACGCGCACCGGCGTCCCATGCTCGGATGTGAGGACGCCGACCAATTGCACGGCATGATACGCAAGGTCGAGATAGCCCGGCCCTCCTCCTGAGACGACGGCCTGCGGCGTTCGGTGCCAAAAACCCTGAAGGTATATGCGCCCATCGGTATTCGTGCCGCGATCGATGTAGCGCGTATCCGCGGACGGCTCGTTAAACGCCGTTGCGTTCGCGACCGCATGATGCGCGACCAGAACTTCCGCCGTCTGCGGATAGCACACGGCCCCGGGTTTATCGTAACTGTCCTGCGGCAAAAGCGCCATGACCGGAGGCAGCGAGAGTTGTGGATGCGCGGCGCGCAGAAGCCTCTGAATGTTCGCTTCGGTTTGCGGATAACCGCCCTCTCCCTCGACGCTCTCGACAAGGTGCCCATCGGGATCGAACAGGAGCTCGTGCGGCCAAATCGTGTTGTGGTAGCGCTCCCAGATCGCATCATTGCTATCGAGAACCACGGGCCAGGTTATTTTTAGCCGCTTTACGGCGGCGGCGACGTTTTCCTCAAGGCCGGAAAAACGGAACTCGGGCGTGTGCACCCCGATAATGACGAAGCCATCACGGTGATATCGCCGATACCACTCGCGTAAATACGGTAGCGTCCGCAAACAATTGATGCAGGTGTATTCCCAGAAATCCACCAGCACCACTTTACCGCGCAACGATGCCACCGTGAGGGGTGGACTGTTGATCCATCCGGCATTCCCATCGAAGTTCAGCAACGTCGTCGGTTGCGCGGCGCTGATGTCCCCGCCGTGCAGTAGCGATGCGAGCAGCAGGGCGACGCACAAAACGCTCTGCATGACGTTCTTAAGCATAGCGATCCATAGTAGTTATTTCTTGGAAGGAGCGGAAAGGGTCGCGCGAACGCGGCCCTTTCCGCCTTTGGCTCATCTTATGTTAGAGCTTGACCTCGAGGTTGAAGTACGCGTTGAACGGAGCCGGAATGAATCCCGCGAACGAACCGTTGCTCGGCGAGTACGACTGCTGCTGCCACGGGTACAGAGTCGTACCGTTGGCGGCTGAGTTATACGCGCTGGTGTTGGCTGGGTTCGCGGCGCCATCGCCGAGCTGGTAGTTCGAAACGTACGTGCCGTTTGCGCCGTAGGCACAAACGTTCGCGCCCGGAGCATACGCCGACGTCCACGGAGCCTTCGTCCCGCCGAAGCAGGTGTGGAAGATGTTCGTGAGCGTGACGCGCGCCGTGATGCGCGGGTTGACGTCGTACGTCAATGCGAGGTTACCGGTGAGCAGGTTCGGGTTGCGGAATTGACCGATCGAAGCAAACGATCCAGTCTGCCAATTCGGCACGTACAGCACGCCGGACGGCGTTGCACCACCCGCGATCAGCGAGAGGTAATTACACTGATTCGGGTTGGTGGCGCTGCTATCGACGCTCTGGCATTCGCGCGGGTCGGCGCCGGTGGTATCGAACGGCGAACCGTACGACGAGCCGGAAGCGAACTGCACGCTCGGCGTGACCGCGAACTTATCGTGACGATAGTTCAAGATCAGCGACGAGACCCAGGGGGAATCGTAGAACTCGAAGCTGGTAACGTAGCCCGGGCTGGTATAGATACCGGCCGGAGCGTACCAACCGTTGGGATCCAACGTGCTCTGCGTGTTCATGTTGTAATACGGGTTGGCGATCATGCCGAGGCCGCAAGCCGTGGGAGCGCCCACGGTACTCGTGGCCGCAACGGCCGGAGTGTAGCACGGCGATCCGCCGCCGGCTTTAGTCAATGCGTTGAACTGCGTGATGACGCCGTTCACCAGATTGACTTGGTTGTTCGCCAGACCGTCCTGGTAACGGACCTGCGCTTTGGTATAGGTCAACGAGAGCTGGCCCGAGAGGCCGTTGCGGTTGAAATCACCCTTGGTGATTTGGCCCTCGACGCCCATGCTGCGGAATTGTCCAACCGGAACCTGGGTCACGAAGCCGGGGCCGATGAAGGCCTGCTCTTGGTACCCGTTGGTCAGGTTGTAGAACGGCGAGATCTTGAAGCTCACGTCGGTACCGCGGATGTGGCGTTCTAGTGAAACGTCATACTGTCCCGACGTCTGCGACGGGATCGGATGGAACGGCGAGAAGAACCCGAGGTTCATGAAGCCGGCCCAACTCGTCGAGTTGTTACCCGACTGGTCGAGGTACTGCACCGATGCGGAGATCGGAGGCTCGATGTAGCGGCCACCTTCGAAGCGCCAGACGGTGTCCGGCGACTCCGTGTACGTGCCCGCCAGGCGAACCGAGTAGTACTTCAGGTTGTAGCTGCTCGGCGAATTGTTCGACCAGAGCGGTGCGGCCACGCCATCTTGCGTGGTGCCGTTCGGGTGAACCCAATTCGTCTGCGCGGTACCGAGCGCCGCGCCGATGGCCGTGTTACAATCGCCGGTTTCGTAGGTCGGAGAGGCCGGCGGGAATTGTCCCGGAAGCAACGGTGCTTCGAATACGGTCTTGGTTACGGTGTTATAGCACGAGTAGTTCTGC
>DATKQG010000058.1 GCA_035532835.1 Candidatus Dormiibacterota bacterium | reverse complement strand
ACATTGTCGATGACTTTCCAAGCGGGTGCGGGGGGCTGCGCCGAGCGCAGCGTGACGTATTGCTTGCCTTGCAAATCGCCGTAGGAACTGGTGAAGACGATCTTGGTATGCTCCACTCGGAAGGGTCCGAACAAGTTCGCGACCGCGTCCGTTGCGTCGCCCTCGCCGCGGAAGATCTCCGCATCGAGTGCGATCGTCTCGCCTTCGATCACGCGTGGCAGCGTGGTCGACTCCATCACGAATCCGTCGAGTTCGGGGAACGTGACGAAGCTCTGGAGGGATCCTTGGTCCTCCGGCAAGACATCGCTCGGCTCGGGCCGTTCCTGCGCCTGCTGCTTTCCGGATGCGACGCGCTGGTAGAGCACCGGAATTGCGAGTACGGAGAGCACGGCCGAGGCGGTCATTCCGAAGACGAGCGCCCAGGCTAGGCCGCTCCACACCGGATCGGCCGCGATGACGATCGACGAAAGCACGCCGGCGGCCGCCGTTAGGAAAATCGGGCGCGTACGTGCGGTCGTCGCCTCGATCAGCGCCTCGCGCATGGGCAACCCCTCTTTGAGTTTGTCTTCGATGAATTCGATCAGGATGATCGAATTGCGCACGACGATACCTATGAGCGCTATGAGCCCGATCATCGCGGTTGCGGAGAAATACACGCCGAACGGTGCCAGAAGGGCGAAGCCCGGCAGAACGCCGATCACGGCGAGCGGCACGGCCGCCAGCACGACGAGCGGGATGGTGAACGAGCGGAACCGCGCGACCAGCAAGAAGTAGATCAAGATGAACGCAATCAGCATCGCGCGTCCGAGGTCGGCGAAGACCGTATTGGTCAGGCTCCATTCGCCGCCCCAATCGATCCGGTATCCGGCCGGGAGCGGATGACGCATGAGCGCGAGCGACATGTCGATGACCGCGTACGTTGAGCTACGGCCCGACATATCGGCGCCCACGTACGAGACGTTCTCGTAATCGTCACGATAGAGCGGTTGTGAGACTTCCGTCGCTACCACGTCGGTGACGGATCCGAGCGGAACCATGCCGCCCATGCGGGACGGAATCATGATCGATCCGAGCGCCGCGGCGTTGTTGCGGAACTGCGGAGCGAACCGCACGAAGATCCCGACGGGGCGGGAAGCATCGCGCGTGTGCAACGTGGAAACCGAGGCGCCGTGCAGCGCCATGCCGAGCGTTTGGGCGATCGTTTCGGTATCGACGCCCGAGAGGGCGGCCTTACGTTGATCGATCTGCAATTGGAGCGCCGAGGGCAGCCCCTTGTAGCTCGAGTCGATGTCCACGACGCCGCTCTCGTGCTGCATCATCGAAGTGACGCGAGATGCGATCGCGCGGCGAACCTCGGGATCGGGGCCGTAGATCTTCGCGAGGATCGTATCGCGAACCGGCGGACCCGGCGGGACCTGGAGGATGCGAACCGTCGCTCCATACTGCGCAGCGAGGCGTTGGAGATCGGGCCGAATCTTCGAAACCAGCGCCGCAGATTGGATCTTACGTTGATCCTTCGGTAGGAGGTTTACGCGGATGTCGGCTTCGTTCGGCGCGTTGCGAAATACCGTTCCCTGCAAAAGCGCGGCCAGGTCCGGCACGGCGTTGACGCCGACGAACGTTTGATAGTTTGCAACCTCCGGCATTTTAGCGAGCGAGGCGCCGATGGCATCGGCCACGATCGTCGTGTTCGCGACCGTGTTCGAGGGTGGCGCGTCGATCGAGAGCAAGAACGAGGTTTGGTTGGCATCGGGCAGCATCCGGAACTTCACCAGGGTAAAGACCGGCAGCAGCGCGCTTGCGATAAACGCCAACAAGACGATAACGAGGAAGGCATTGGCGGCACGACGCTTGTCGACCAGGTGCGTTAACCAGCGGCGGAACGGCTTGATCCACCCCGGCGTACCGTGGGAAGGCTTCGGTTTTTGGTTACGCAACAGCGCGTACGTCGCCCATGGGGTGATCGCGAAGGCGATGAGCAGCGAGGCGACCATCGCGACCGGGACGTTGATCGGGATCGGCCGCATATACGGCCCCATCATCCCCGTGACGAAGAGCATGGGAAGGAACGAGAGCACGACGCTGACGGTCGCCAGGGTCGTCGGGCTGCCGATTTCGGCGACGGCGCGAACCGTCGATTCGGCTTTCGAACGATCGGGATGCACTTCGTAGTGCCGGTGAATATTTTCGACGATGACGATCGCTTGATCGAC
>DATKQG010000057.1 GCA_035532835.1 Candidatus Dormiibacterota bacterium | reverse complement strand
ACGCCGATGCGCGCGAGTTCGTCCGCCGTGGTTTCGAAATCGATGCGCGTTTGCGGAGAAGGCAGCCCCGCATCCGGCTCTTGTTCCGAGATGCATCCGATACAACGCGCGTTGCATTTCGGCGAAACGGGGAGCGCGGCTTCGCCACGCTCGAGGAAGACGTTCTGTGCCGTAAAGCACCCGTATTCGCGCGAACAGAGCGCCACTTGCTGCAGCACCCGATTCTGGGGATCCGTGGCGAGCCGCGCTTCGAGCGTACGCTCCAGCTCGCCGGGTTCGAAGTACCGCGGCTGCCAATCCTCGCTCTCGTCCGTCTTGACGGCCGCCACGTGGAGCCGGTCGTCGATGACGCAGGCGAACGTGTAGCCGAAGAGCGGCAGCGCGGGCGCGCCGCGTTCCTTAATCCATGCCGGTACCAGCAAGCGCGTGTATCCAGCGGGAAGAATCGCTGCGAGAACGTAGCGTTTATCGAGCATTCCGGTGGTGGTCAGAACGCGGCGTCCCGGCAGGACCATCTCCACCGTCCCGGGCGGAGCCGGAATCAGTTCGTCCGGTTGCGGCGTTCGCACCAAACCGCCATCGGCGAGCGGCGAATACTCCGGATCGTAATAGATGCGCCCCTTGGCATCGCAATAGGCAAGATCGATCGTCATAGCACCGTATCGAAGACGTGCACGGCCGGGCCGGTCAAGTATGCAGCTCCCGCGCCGTCCCATTCCACGCGGAGCACTCCCCCGGGCACGTACACGTCGACGGGGCTTTGGACCAAGCCGCTCCGGAGCGCGACCGCGGCGGAGGCGACCGCGCCGGTTCCGCACGCCATGGTAAGGCCGGCACCGCGTTCGTAGTGCCGGACCCGCAGGCTGCCGGGCCCTTCAACCACGACTCGATGCACGTTCGCACCGCCGGGAAAGACGCGCTCGTCCTGAAACGACGCACCGATCTGCGCGACGTCGAACGGGTCGCCTTCGCCGCGTATCGCAACGACGTGCGGGTTGCCCATGTCTACGAACGTGGCGTCCGGAATCGGAAGCGCACGCGGCACGATGTTCGGTACGCCCATGTTCACGCGCACGAGGTATTCGGGCTCGCGCGCGATCACGCGCGTCTCGATAATGCCCGCATCGGTCTCGATCGCCAACGCGTCGCCGCAACCGGCTTCTTCGAGGTAACGCGCGACGCAGCGGATGCCGTTCCCGCACATCTCGGCCACGCTTCCATCGGCGTTGATCACCCGCATGCGCGCCGCCGCGCGCTCGGAGTACTCGATCACGAGCAGGCCGTCGGCTCCGACGCCGGTATGCCGTTCGCACCATCTTCGCGCGAACGCAATCGCGTCGATCGGAGGGCTCGTCCGGCTATCGAGAACGATGAAGTCGTTGCGTGCGCCGTGCATCTTCGCAACGGCTACGCTCCCGTTCATTCGACGCTCGGTGGATACAGGCGTAGCGCGACCGTCGGCGATATTGTCGCGATCGCGTGCTTGTACAGCAGATGCGTGATCTGGTCGAATTCGAGCGACACCGTGAACGGGTCGTAGCCCAAAACGACGCCCTGCAATTGCGCGCCATTCATCAACGTCACCGTTACGGGGACAGCCTCACGCTTGCATTGCGCTAGGAACGCATCTTGGAGATTGCTCGGCATATCGGTTGCTATTACGACCAGCCGAGCATTTCCCTTGCCGCGGCCTCGACCTCGTCGGCTCGGACCCAGCGCGTTTGGGGTTCGGAGCGAAACCACGCGCGCTGCCTGCGCGCGTACCGTCGAGTCGCGCGAGCGAGCGAACGCTCAAGTTCGTCACGCGTGCTCCACCCGCGCAGAAATGCCGTGGCCTGCGGATACCCGACGGCGGTTGCCGCAACCGCATCGCTCCCGATGCGTTCGGCTTCCTCGATCAATCCCCGCCGCAGCATGTGCGCCGTTCGGAGCGCGATCCGCCCGTCGAGTTCGCTCAGTTGCACGTCCAGAAAGAGTTTGGCAAATGGAATATTGGAGGCCGGAAGCGAGGCGATGGCGCCGGTTCGCCGGAGCGGGTCGTCGCCGGCCATCGCCACCTCCAGCGCCCGCACGACGCGGTAGGCGTCGTTCGGCGCAACCGCGGCCGCCCGCTTGGGGTCGCGAAGCTGCAGCCATGCGTGGAGAAACTCCGCCGAATGCGTGCGCGCTTCCATAGCCAGCCGCTCGCGCAGGCGCTCGTCGTGTTGCGGAGCCAAGTCGATCGCTCCGGTCAGCGCGCGAATGTAAAAGCCCGTGCCGCCGGCGACGATCGCGCGCTTACCGCGCGCGTGGATTTCGTGGATCGTTCGCATGGCATCGGCCGCGAATCGCGCCGCCGAATAGCGCTCGTGCGGGTCGAGAAAGCCGACCAAATGATGGGGCGCCGCGGCAAGCTCTTCTTCCGTCGGTGCCGCCGTCCCAATCGGCATCGCCCGATAGATTTGGCGCGAGTCGGCCCCCACGATTTCGGCATCAAAACGCCGCGCGAGCGCGATCGCTATGGCGGTTTTTCCAGCGGCGGTCGCCCCCGCGAGCACCAGCACGCCGCGCCGCGTAACGTCGTTCATCGGCGCATTACAGACGTTTGAACATTCGCGCGATATCGTCGGGGGCCAGGCGAACCATCGTCGGGCGTCCGTGCGGGCAATGCATCGGATTGATGCACCGCTGCAACCGATCCACGAGCGTCGTCATCTCGTCCGGTTCCAGCCGTTCGCCGGCAACCGTAACCGAATGGCACGCGAGGCTGGCCCATACGCGCTCGCGCACGTCGCGCTGCTTCACGTCCGTGGTGAGATCGTCGATGAAGCCTTGCAGATCGAACGGACGTGCGCCGAACCCGGCGGGCGTGGCAACGATCCGATACGTGCGATCGCCGAACGGCTCGATTTCCAAGCCGCCCTCGCGCAACAGATCGAGCGCGCGCTCCAATGCGGCGGACTGCCCGAGATCGAGTTCGACTACGAGGGGAACCAAGAGCGGCTCGCTGGGAGCGTGTGCCTGGGCGCGCTCGACGATCGACTCGTAGGCGATGCGTTCGTGCGCCGCGTGCTGATCGACCAGGAGCAGTGCGTCCCCGTCGCTCGCGAGGATAAACGTCCGATGGAGTTGCGCGAGCACGCGCAAGCGGTGCCCCGGCACCTCGTCGGCATCGCCCCGTACCGGCTCGAAAAGCGATTGCACGTGCGGCAGGCTCGCGTCGATCGCCGGCGGCGCAAACGAGACGCCTTCCGCATGCACGTGCCGGCTAAAACGGTGTGCGGCATGCGCTTGCAGCGTGGCGGTAATCGAGCGCCGAACCGCATCGAACGTTTGCGTGCCGAAGCGCAAACGCACGTCACTCTTGGTGGGGTGGACGTTCGGATCGACGTGGCCGGGCGGTAGTTCCAAGAAGATCGCGCCGTACGGGTGTCGTCCGCTCATCGCAAAGGTCGCATAGCCGGCCGTCCACGCACCGGCGAGCAGCGAACTGCGCAACAGCCGTCCGTTCACGAAGAGGATCTGCAGCCGCCGATCGCCTCGATCGTGCCCCGGTTCGCTGATGAAACCACTCAGGTTTCCGTCCAGCGCCCGCGCGGCCGACGGGTCCAGCGGTATCAGGTGCTGCGCGGCCTCGGTTCCAAATACCATCGCCAAGCGCTCGCGCGGATCGGACGTGGAAGGAAGTACCCACACATCCTTGCCGTCGTGTCGGAGCGCGAACGTAACGCTCGGGTACGCAAGGGCAAAGGTGGTGAGCCAACTCGAGATGCGAGCGTATTCGGCGCTCGGGGCTTTGAGATATTCGCGACGCACCGGAACGTTCTCGAAGAGCGCTTCGACGCGCACGCGCGTGCCCGGCGCCGCCGGCGCGGGAACTATCGGCTCGGCGCTTTCGGCGTGTGCGACGATGCGCGATCCGATCTGCGCATGCTGGGTTCGAGACACGATATCGAGCCGCGCCACCGCCGCGATCGAGGCCAAGCCTTCGCCGCGGAACCCGAGCGTTGCCACGCTCGCAAGATCGGTCGCGACCGCGAGCTTGCTGGTCGCATGGCGCATCACCGCGAAGGCGAGATCCTCCGGATCGATGCCGCTCCCGTCGTCAACCACTTCGATGGAACGCGTACCGCCCGCTTCGAGCGTCACGCTCACGCGGGTCGCGCCGGCATCCACCGCATTTTCGACCAATTCCTTAACGATCGAAACGGGCCGCTCGATAATTTCACCTGCGGCGATCTGCCCGATCGTCACCGCATCGAGGCGGTGGATGAACGGCATGCGTTACGACTCGTTACGCAAGAACGAGAGCTGCATTTCGGATGCGGGAGTGCGCGGCAACCTCTTGCGCAACGGCACCTGCGTCTCCAAATCGGGCTGGCCGCCCAGCGCGTCGGCGATTTCTTGCGCCCGTTCGATCACGGCCGGCGGCAGGCCGGCCATCCGCGCGACTTCGATGCCGAACGAACGCGAAGAACTGCCCGGTTGCACGCGATGCGAGAAGACCGGCCCGCTATGGCGGCCGCTCTGTTCCACCGCGGTAATGTGGTAGTTCGCAACCGTGGGCCAGTGCTCGCAGAGCGCGCACAGCTCGTGAAAATGGGTGGCAAATAACGCCATGGGCGATTGTTCGTCCAGGCCGAGCAGAAACTCGCAGATCGCCTGCGCGATCGATAGGCCGTCGATCGTGCCGGTGCCGCGCCCGACTTCATCGATCAACAGTAACGACTTGCGCGTGCTGCGGCGCAGAATATTCGCGGCCTCGGCCATCTCCATGTAAAACGTCGATTGGCCGGAGGCCAGATCGTCACCGGCACCGATGCGCGTGAAGATGCGATCGATAACGCCGAGCTGCATCGATTTGGCCGGGACGAACGAACCTACGTGCGCCATGATCGCCAGCAACCCGGCCTGCCGCAAATAGGTCGATTTACCGCCCATGTTCGGGCCGGTCAAGAGGATGAAGCGATGGTCGAGCGCGCGCAAGTGCAGATCGTTCGGCACAAAGTGCGTCCGCAACACCGCTTCCATCACCGGATGGCGCCCTTCTTCTATGCTCACGATGCTCTGGTCGACGAACGTCGGGCGCACGTATCCGCGCTCCGCGGCGCACTGGGCGAGCGCCGCGAAGACGTCGATCTGCGCGATCGCTTCGGCCGCGCGCAACAGATCGCCGGCCCGCAGCGCGATGCGTTCGAGCAAAGCCTCGTACAACTGCGCTTCGATGCGCTCCTGGCGCGACTGCGCGGTAGAGATCGCGAGTTCGAGTTCTTTGAGCTCCGGCGTGATGTACCGCTCGCCGGTCGTCAACGTCTGTTTGCGCACGTAGTCGGCGGGCACTTGCCCGACGCTACCCTTGCTCACCTCGATAGCGTAGCCGAACGCACTGGCGTACTTGATCTTGAGGGACTTGATGCCGGTCCGCTCTCGCTCGCGCTCCTCGAGTTCCGAAAGGCGGGCGCGCGCATCGGTGCGCAGCGAAACGCATTCGGCGAGTTCGGCATCGGCCTCCGGACGAATGACCCCGCCGTCGTGAACCTGCGCGGGCGGTTCGTCCACGAGCGAGCGCTGCAGGTCGCCGATGACGTCGTCAAAGGCGCCGATGCGTTCGATCAGGGGCGCGAGCGCCTCCGGGACGATGTGTCGCAGCGGCGCGAGGACTTCCAGCGTCCGCCGTAACGACGCCAAATCGCGCGGCAACGCGCGGCGAACGCGAACCTTTTGCGCGATACGCTCGAGATCGAAGCAACCGCGGAGCAGATCGCGAATCGCCTGCCGGCGGGCGTGCTCGTCCAGGAGTGCGGCAATGGCCTCTTGCCGAGCTTCGATCGCGCCCCGATCAAGAAGCGGAGCCAAAATCCAACGCGAGAGCATGCGGGAGCCCATCGACGTTTCGCACGAATCCAGCGTCGCAAGCAGCGTCGCGCGCGTGTTCTGCCCCTGTGCTTTGGTCAGTTCGAGATGCTTGCGCGTGGCCGGATCGAGCGCCATGAACTGGCGTTCGCGATACAGCACCGGCTCGTTGAGCGCGACGCCCGACGGCAATGCGATACCGGTGCGGCGGACGAAGCCGACCAACGCGTCGAGCGCGCGATTGATCGCCGCGGATTCATCGATCGAGAACCCGTCGAACTCCGCGCGATCGCGCGTCTCCACCAATCCCAGCGGCGGCGCCGACATGCGAGCGCCCAATACTTCCACCGCACCTCCGAGCAAGGCGCGAAGATCGGCCGGAAGATCGGCAACGATTTCCGAAGGGCCCAGCCGTCCGAGTTCGGCAAGCACGTCGTCGTACGCGTCGTTGCCGCTCAGCGCGGTCGCCGCGCAGTAACCGGTCGAAACGTCGGCATACGCAACGGCGAACGTATCGTCGACGGCCGCTACCGCCGCAAGATAGTTGTTCTGTTTTCCTTCGAGCAATTGATCTTCGATCAACGTGCCAGGCGTGACGATGCGCACGACGTCGCGCCGCACCAACCGATTGGGGACCGGCACTTCGAGTTGCTCGGCCAGCGCGACGATGAATCGCTGCTGCACGAGCTTGGCCAGATATCCCGCTAGCGCATGGTGCGGAACGCCGGCCATGGCGACGCGCTTTCCGCCGCCGGCCTCTTTGCTCGTCAGCGCGATTTGCAGCGCGCGCGCGGCCGTCTCGGCGTCCTCGCCGTAGGCTTCGTAGAAGTCGCCAACGCGCGAAAGCAAAATCGCTCCCGGGTGTTTCGCTTTCATCCCAAAGTACTGCTCGAGCATCGGCGAGTACTTCACCGCGTCGCTCACCGTGCGAGCAAATCGATGGCCGGACGTTCGAGCGCGCGGCCGGCGCCGGCGAATCGCTCGGCGCGGCGTACCGCCGTGCCGGTGCAGCCCCAAACGTGCGCGGTTTCAAGCTCGACGTCGATCCACGGCGTCGCGGCATACGGGTGGTTCGCTTCCACATCGCCTCGCGGGTAGTCGCTGGGTAACGGAGCGATAACGGTCACGTTGTCCAGCGTCTTGGCTGCCAGACGAGTCGGGTCTTTTTTCGAGAGCCCTTGAATCAAGCAGCGTACCGTCGTGCCGATTTTCGCGTCGTGATAGGCGCGAACGGCGGCGTTCTGCGCATCCAGCAAGCGTTTGTAGCGCTCGGATGCGACGGCGGCCGGCACCTGCTCCCAATTCGCAGCCGGCGTCCCCCGCCGAATCGAATAGATGAACGTAAACGCATTCGCGAAGACCTGGGTTTCCACGTACGCGAGCGTCCGTTCGAAATCGTCGTCGCTCTCACCGGGAAAACCGACGATGATATCGGTCGTAATCGCCCAGCCCGGAAGATACCGATGGATCAACTCCACCTTGTGCGCGAAATCCGCCATCGTGTATTTGCGGTTCATGCGCCGCAGAATCGGGTCGCTGCCGGACTGCAGCGGCAGGTGCAGCCGCGGGTTGAGCTTCGGAATGCGCGAGAGATCGGCGATGATTTTCTCGGTAAAATCCTTGGGATGCGGAGAGATGAACGTGAGGCGCTCGAGGTTCGGCAGCGCGGCGACCGCGGCGCAAAGGTCGCCGAAGTCCTCACCGGTCGCCGGGTCCTTCCAAGCGTTGACCGTTTGCCCGACCAGCATCACTTCGCGTGCGCCCAGAGCGAGCCGCTCTTCGACCTCGCCGACGATCTCCGCCATCGGCCGATGATCGAAGCGTCCGCGCACGTGCGGCACGATGCAGAAACTGCAATAATACGAACAGCCGCGCTGGACCGTTACGAACGCCCGCAGGTGCGAGAAGGCATCGATGACGGCGTCGGCGGTCCCGCCGAACGGCATCAGCAGCGCGCGTTCGTCGGAGAAATCGATGCCGTCGAAATCGCCGTGCCACCGTTCGAGCTGGTCGCCCAGCTCCACCAATTCCTTGGTTCCAAAGACGGCGTCGACGTGCGGCGCGATGCGCTGCATGCGATCGCGATCCTGTTCGGCCAAGCACCCCATGACGACCAAGCGAATACTCGGGTCGCGATCCTTGAGCTCTTTGAGATGGCCCATGCGTCCGTACGCGCGGCGCTCGGCGTTGTCGCGAACGGTACACGTGTTCAAGAGCAAGACGTGAGCGTCTTCGGGTTTGGTCGCTATTTCGTAGCCGATCGAGAGGGCGCGATCCGCAATATATTGCGAATCGGCCTCATTCATCTGGCACCCGAAGGTCTCTATATACATTTTGGCCATGGCGCGGCCCAGCAGCTTCGCCACGCGAGTCCCGCGGCCCCGGTCTCCCCCACGCGGGTCATTTGGGGCGAACGTCAAACAGGAGGCCGGTGACCATCGACTCAGATTTTGACGCTACCACTACCGGCATGCTCCGGCCGGCCACGGTCGCGATCGTCGGACGCCCGAACGTCGGCAAAAGCGCGCTCTTCAATCGCCTGATCGGCCAACGCCTGGCGATTGTGGAGGATACCCCTGGTGTGACCCGCGACCGCCTGTACGCGCTCTGCGACTGGCGGGGACGCACGTTCAGCATCGTCGATACCGCCGGCATCGACCCGGCTGCCGACGCGGCCCACGGCGATCAATTCGCAGAAGCAACGCGCCGCCAGGCCGAGGCCGCCGCGCAGGAAGCCGACGCAATCGTCTTCGTGGTGGACGCGCAGACCGGCTTGCACCCGCTCGATGAAGACGTCGCGCACATCCTGCGCAAGACGCGCCGTCGCGTGGTGCTCGTCGCCAATAAATGCGAATCACCCAAGGCCGCCCAGTCGGTGCTGGGCGAGTTCTCGCGTATCGGATTCGGCGAACCCGTCCCGGTCTCGGCGATTCACGGCGAAGGAACCGGCGATTTGCTGGATCGCGTCGTCGAACTGCTGCCGCCCGAAGCACCCGATGCGACCAAGGAAGGCGAGCTCTCGATCGCGATCATCGGCCGCCCGAACGTCGGCAAGAGTTCGCTGCTCAACGCGCTGCTCGGCGAGGAACGCGCGATCGTCTCGGAGGTTCCCGGAACCACGCGCGACGCGATCGATACGCTGCTCACCTATAACGACCGCAATATTCGCCTGATCGATACGGCCGGCGTTCGCAGGCAGCCCCAAGCGCACGGCGCGATCGAATACTACGCCACGTTGCGCAGCCTAAGTGCCATTTCGCGCTGCGATATCGCGATTCTCGTTTTCGATTCGATGGTGGGCATCACCGCGCAGGACCGGCGTTTGGCCGGGCTCGTCATCGAAGAGCGCAAGGGCCTCATCATCGTGGGTAACAAGTGGGATCTCGCGCTCGAACAGCAAGGCGAATACAGCCAGGGCGAGCTTGCGAACGTCATTCACGAGTTGATGCCTTTCGCAAAGTTTGCGCCGATCACGTTCCTCTCCGCCAAGACGCATCGCCGGCTCGGCAGCCTGATGCCGGTGGTCACGCGCGTCGCAGAGAATTTAGATCGCCGCGTTTCAACGCCGCAGGTGAACGCGCTCCTGCGCGACGCCGTGCTCGCCCACCCCGCCCCCTTTAGCGGCGGCAAGACGTTCAAGGTATACTACGCGGCGCAACCGGGCACGCATCCGCCGGTCTTCGTCTTCCATTGCAACGATCCGGATCTCGTGCAGAACGCCTACAAGCGTTTTCTCGAAAATACGATTCGGCAGAGCTTCGATTTCGAAGGCGTTCCGCTCACGCTCGAATTCCGCGCGCGTCGCGGGGCCCCGGAGCCGGGCGAATAGATGCTCGTCGTTCTCTATGCGCTCGGCGCGTTCTTGATCGGCTCGATTCCGTTCGGGTACCTGATCGGTCGCGCGTTCTATCGGACCGACATTCGCACCCAAGGCTCCGGCAATATCGGCGCGATGAATGCGCTGCGGACGCTCGGCAAACCCGGCGCGGCCGCGGTGCTGCTACTCGACGCCGCCAAGGGCTTCGCCCCGGTCTATCTTCTGGCCGTGCGCGGCGCATCGCACGATGCCGTCGCGGTGGTTGCCGCGGCAGCGGTCGCGGGGCACTGCTTCTCCCCGTGGCTGGGCTGGAAGGGCGGTAAAGGCGTCGCCACCTCCTTCGGCGCGATTTTCGCCTTGAGCTGGAAGGCCGGGCTGGTGAGCGTCGGCGCTTGGATTCTGGGCTCGCTGGTCGTCACCCAATACTCCTCGGTCGGCTCGATGCTGGGGAACGTGGTCTCCCCGATCAGCCTCTATCTTTTCACCGGATCGATCTGGTATGCGGCGTACGGCGCCGCGGCCGCAATCCTCATCATTTACACCCACCGCGAGAACATCGGACGCCTGCGTTCGGGGACCGAGAGCCGGATCGGGCTCTTCTCCAAACGCCAGACTCCGCGCCCCTAACCAGGGCTTGCGAGGGCCGGGCCCGTATTGGCCCGGGTCATGATTTCGTCGAACGATCTCCGTAACGGCGTCACCGTCGTCGTGGACGGTAACCTCTGGACCGTCATCGAGTTTCTCCACGTCAAGCCGGGTAAGGGCGCGGCCTTCGTGCGGACCCGCCTCAAAAACGTCAAAACCGGCACGACCCTGGAGCGCACCTTCCGCGCCGGTGAAAAGCTCGAGCGCGCAACCGTCGAAAATCGGCAGTTGCAGATGCTCTACAACGATGCCGACGGCTACCATTTTATGGACCAAGAGTCGTTCGAGAACTACACGATCCAGCGCGATCTCATCGGCGATCCCGCCGATTTCTTGAAAGACGGCCTGGTGGTCGACGTGCAGTTCCACGAGGGGCTGCCGATCGGCGTCGACCTTCCGCCGCACGTGGAACTGCGCGTGGTTGAAACGGATCCCGGCTTCAAGGGCGATACGGCCACCAATACGGGTAAACCGGCCAAGCTCGAGACCGGTGCGACCGTCAACGTACCGCTCTTCGTCAATCCCGACGAGATGATTCGGATCGACACACGCGACCGCCGATACATCGGACGCGTCAGCAACTAAGGCGGACAAGGCACCGTTGCAAAAACGCCTGCAGACGCACGTTGCCGCGTGCAGCGGATCGAGCGTGTAAAGCTCGATGCACTTAGCGCTCGAACTCTTCATCTCCGCATTCCTCGCGAGCATCTTCGGATCCATGGTAGGCCTGGGCGGCGGGTTCATCTTGGTCCCGATCCTGCGCCTCTTCTTCGGCTTAGCACCGGCGGAGGCGGCGGGAACGGCGCTGGTACTCGTGGTCGCCAACAGCGGCAGCGGCGCCTTCACCTACTTGATGCAGCGACGCGTCAACGTCCGCACGGGGCTGCTCATCGCTGCCGGCGGATTCCCCGGCAGCATTTTGGGTGCCATCGCCGTGCGGCACATTTCGGGCGCGGCCTTCGACTGGGTCTTCGCGGCTTTTCTCGCGATCATCTGTTTCGACATGATCGTCAATCGCCACAAGCGCGCCGGCAACCGCATCGACGACCATCGCGCGCACATCGAAAAGCCGATGTCGTTCCGCCTGGCGATCGCGGCCGGATTCGTCGTCGGCGTCACGTCGAGCCTGTTCGGCATCGGCGGCGGCGTCGTTATCGTGCCGACGCTCCTCTACTTCTCGTCACTGCCCGCGCACGCCATCAGCGCCACATCGCATTTCGGGATCGTGCTCACGTCGCCGGTCGGCCTTGCCGTCCACGCGTTGCAACACGACATTCGTCTGGACTACATCATTCCGCTCGTGATCGGCGGCCTACTCGGGGGCCCGATCGGCGCGCGTCTCTCATTGCGGTTGAAATCCCCGCACCTGCTGATTTTCGTGGCCATCGCGCTGGCCTTAGCCGCGATCTCACTCGTGGCGCGACACATCATTCATTAACGGCCGGCGATCGGCCCACGGTGCGGCCGATTCAATTTGCGACGCGAGCGAAAAGAGCAAGCCTTCTTCGCCGAGCCGTGCCGCGAACTGCACGCCGACCGGCAGCCCGTCCGCGCTCGTATGGAGGGGGAGCGACATCGCCGGTTGGCCGGTAAGATTGAATATCGGCGTATACGGCAGCCAATCGAACATGCGCGCGGCGATATCGCGAGCGGCTTTGCGAATCAGGGCCTTCGATCGCAGCGTCGTAAGCACCGCGATCTGCATCCGTTCGCTCCGCGTGAGCGCGAGTTCTCCGATACGCACCGGCGGCGAAGCCAGGGTCGGCATCAGCAGCACGTCGTAGCGTTCCATGAACGCATCGAAAGCGCCGGCAAGGAGGCGCTGGTTAGAGGCGGCGGTGGTCAATTCGTCGGCGCTGAGTACGCGCGCGATCGTCAGCATCGCCAATGTTGCGGGCTCGATATCGCCGTTCCGCAGCGGCGTCCCGGCCAACGGATTCCCGGCACCGAGATGCCAGCCGATGCCGCTTGCAAAGAGCATGAGCAGCGCATAGGACATGGCGGGATAGTCGATGCCCTGCGGCTCGTCTTCAGTTACGTCGTGGCCGAGCGATGCGCAGAGTGCCGCGGCCGCATCGACCGCCGCACGCGCTTCGGCGTCGATCCCGTGCCCCAGCATCGGCCCCCTCACGACCGCGACACGCAGACGGCCCGGCTCGCGTTGCGCGTGGGCAAGGAAGCTTCCGTGCGCGGGCGGGGCTTGATACATCGCACCCCGCTCCCGAGCGACGCAATCCAACATCAGCGCGCTATCGCGCACGCTGCGCGAGATGCAAAGATCGACGTTCGCATCCCCGACCGTGCCGCCGGCCGTCGGCATGCGCCCGCGCGTGGGCTTCATGCCGAAGAGTCCGACGCAACTTGCGGGGATGCGGATCGAGCCGCCCATATCGTTGGCGTGCGCCATCGGCACCACGCCGGCAGCCACCAGCGCGGCACTCCCGCCGCTCGATCCGCCCGGCGTGCGCTCGGTATCCCAGGGGTTGCGACAGGCGCCGAACAGCGCCGGCTCCGTGTACGGCATCAGGCCGAATTCGGGCGTGTTCGTTTTTCCGAAGATGTTCAGGCCGGCGGCCTTCACGCGCTGGAAGAACGGGTGATCCGCCTGCGGGACGTAACCGCGAAAGTAGCGGCTGCCCATCGTCATCGGTACCCCGGCCAGCGGCGGGCCCAGGTCCTTGGCCAGAAACGGCACCCCGTGAAAGGGGCCGTCGGGGAGGCCGCTCGCTGCGTCCCGGCGAGCCGCGTCGTAGTGCTTCGCCACGAGCCCGTTGAGCCGTGGATTGACCGCCTCCGCGCGGCGTATCGCCGCTTCCAGCAGCTCCGAGGCGCTCACGCGCCGCTCGCGCACCAACTGTGAAAGACCGATCGCATCGAAGCGCTCGTACTCAGCGAAATCCGCCATGCTTTCCCCCATCCTAGCTCGGCTCATGTACGCACCGATGCGGTGAAACACCCCCGCCGCGCGCGCGTACATGGATCAGCTAAACCGGAGGAACCACCATGAGCATCATTCTTCTCAGCGCCATCTCGATGATCGGCTTCGCCATCGTTCTCCTGGGCTGCTCCCTCGTAGAAGCCCACCGCGCCGGCCTACTCCACGAAAAATAAAACGGGCCCGTCACACAACGAGCCCGCCTACGCGCGAGGCGGCTTTGCGGGCGCGCAGCGCCCGCAAAACGCGAAGAGTTCGCCCGCAGGCGAACTCACACCATTCCGCTTAGGGCGGCTTTGCGGGCGCGCAGCGCCCGCAAAACGCGAAGAGTTCGCCCCGCAGGGCGAACTCACTTGGGATACGTCATCTCCTTGGGCACGACGTACTTGTCGAACTCCTCGCCGGTAACGTGCCCCAAACCGACGGCCGCTTCTTTGAGCGTCGTACCGTGGTGATGGGCGTGCTTGGCAATCTCTGCAGCTTTGTCGTAGCCGATCTTGGGCGAGAGTGCCGTTACCGTCATCAGCGATTCCGCCAGGTACTTCGCAATCACCGGTTCGTTGGCTTGCAGCCCTTCGACCGCATGTTCGCGGAACATCGTCGCCGTGTCGCGCAAGAGATGGCACGAGTGCAAGAAATTCGCGATCATCACCGGGTTGAACACGTTGAGTTCGAAGTTGCCCTGCGACGCGCCGAAGCTGATCGCGGTGTCGTTTCCGAACACCTGAGCGACCACCATCGTCATCGCTTCGGATTGCGTCGGATTTACTTTGCCCGGCATGATGGAGCTGCCCGGCTCGTTCTCCGGCAGGATCAATTCGCCGATGCCCGCACGCGGGCCCGATGCGAGCCAGCGGATGTCGTTCGCGATTTTCATGAACGCCACCGCGAGCGTCTTGAGCGCGCCCGATGCGAAGACGAAATCGTCATGCGAAGCGAGCGCCGTGAATTTGTTGGGATGCGAGCGGAACGGCAAGCCGGTTAACTCCGCGAGCTTCTTCGCCATCCGTTCGGCGAATTCGGGATGCGCGTTGAGGCCGGTGCCGACCGCGGTGCCACCGATGGCCAGATCGTAAATGTGGTTCAAAGCTTCGTTGATCGCGACCATCGCGCGATCGAGTTGCGTAACGTAGCCCGAGAACTCTTGGCCCAACGTCAGCGGCGTCGCATCCTGAAGATGCGTGCGGCCGACCTTGACGATGTCTTTCCACTGTTTGGCTTTGACGTCGAGCGCGTCGCGCAAATGTTCGATCGCGGGGAGCATTTTCACGACCGCCTCGGCGGCGGCCATGTGCATCGCGGTCGGAAACGTGTCGTTCGACGACTGCGACATATTGACGTGATCGTTCGGATGCACCGGCTTCTTCGAACCCATCTCGCCGCCCGCAATCTCGATCGCGCGATTCGAGATCACTTCGTTGACGTTCATGTTCGTCTGCGTGCCCGAGCCGGTCTGCCAAATGCGCAGCGGGAAATGCGCGTCGAGTTTGCCGGCGATCACTTCGTCGGCAGCCGCCACGATCAGATCGGTCTTCTCTTTATCGAGTTTTCCGAGATCGTGATTGACGAGGGCGGCCGCCTTCTTCAATTCGGCCATCGCCTTGATGACTTGCTTCGGCATCACGTCGCGCGGCCAGGTGCCCTCGCCGATGTCGAAGTGGATGAGCGAGCGCGCCGACTGCGCGCCGTAGTACTTGTCTGCGGGTACGTCGATCTTGCCCATCGAGTCGGTCTCGACGCGCTTGGATGAGGCCCCGTTGGTGGAGCTGTTAGCAGTGGTCATGTCCCAGACATCTTCGCGCTTTTCCAGCGATTTCGGCCTCTACTTAGGTCGGTCGGAGCTAAAGAGAGCCGCGGCGGGGATGCCATACCGGTGGCATCCTGGGATCTTACGTTAGGAGCATAAGCGGGGCGGGGCTCGGTAGCCTAGGCGGACTGTCACTCTCCGAGAGCGGGTTCAACTCCCGTCCGCTCCAAACCCGGGGACGGGTGTGGTATCATGGGGGCGACAGTCCGCCCTAGGTACACAGGGTCCCGTAAGACCCCCGCGATTATTCGCGGGGGTCTTACATTTTCGATTGGGCTGCCCATAAAATCCGCGGCTGCTTAGCGCGCGCGGACGGCTGCTTTGAGACCGTCGATCGACGTCCCGATGGATTCCATGCCGGTGATTTCGTAAATCGTCAGCGGAAAGCGCGGATTGAATCGACGCTTATCGCAGCGCGGGCAACTCGCCGGCTTTCCCGGGCGTTTCTTGCGCAGCACCTCGAACGCGCAATGTTCGCAGCGTAGAATGTAGCGCTTGCTCGACTCGGTAAGCGGACGCACGTTGCCCAAGTCGTGATAGATCGACGATAGGCCGCACTCGCGCAGCTTC